>CALFEN010000098.1 GCA_937950065.1 uncultured bacterium
TTTTTGCAATAGAAAATTATATATAAAATTTTTTCTTGAATTCTCTGTCCGTTGTAAATCTTTTATAAAATCATAAAAATTCCTTTTCATAAAAAATTTTTAAATTGGACTTTACAATTTTTATATTATTTTTTAAATAAATATGAAAATCTTTTTTTTGAACAATATCGTTTGTATCACTTACTCACTTTAAGGTAAAAATTGGGATCAATGTTTGGTTTGATATTTGAGAGACCCAGAATGTCTCCAAATCAAATATTTCAGCAAAATCATAAAGTTTGGCAGGATTTTCGTCTATTTTAAATTTAGTAACAATATTTGAATTTGGCAGAGAATCAAAGTTAAATCATCAATTTTTAAATCTCTGATTATCTATAATATCTTTGTAAAAAAGAAAAGTTCTGTCTATTTTGTATATATTTCATATCATTTCTTCATTTTTGCCTCCGCAAAGTCAGAAATGTAAAACCATGTCATATTTATTTTCCGATAATAATTTTAGTAATTTTAATGCAAATATGCTTCATTTTTTTTCATTCAATATTTTGATATCTACAAAATCATATCTGGAAAAATATTCATAATCTATCTCATCTTTGTAATTTACAAGAAGAAGCAACATAATATTTGAGCAAAAATAAAAATCCTTAAAAAGGATTTACAAATGCTCGGAGAGGGAGTTGAACCCTCACGACCTTGCGGTCAACAGATTTTGAGTCTATCGTGTCTGCCAATTCCACCATCCGAGCTGACAAAAAAGTAAGTTTTTCTATAATAATAATTTTTATAAAAAAATCAATTGATTTTTTGTACAATTTTATTAATATATATTGTATCAATTTTTTAGAATATTAATTATAAACACATGGATCTAAATAAAGTAATGATTATCTGAAGAGCAACCACTGATGTAGAAGTAAAAAAAATGGAACAAAGTGGTAATTCTGTAGTAAACTTTTCAGTTGCTACCAACAGGAAATACAAAAATAAAGACGGAAATTTGGTAGAAGAAGCAGAATTTCATAGATGCGTAGCTTTTGGTACAGCAGCTGATATACTATGAAAATACCTAGAAAAATGAAAAAGAGTATACATTGAATGAAGACTTAGAACAAGAAAATGGGAAGACACAAATGGATGAACAAGATATACAACTGAAATAATAGTAGAAAATTTTATCTTCCTAGACAGCAAATGACCTAGCGAAAATGACGATAAAATCATATCAGAAGACCATGCTACTGTGGACGAAGAAATACCATTCTAATAAAACATAATTTTATAGGATGAAATACATTATCAAAAGATGTTTTTATTTAAAAACATAAATATTTATGAACGAAGTTGAAGAAATAATAAAAACTTGAGAAAAAAGCAAAAGAACTTTTAGAGATTTTTTATTGGATCTTTTTGATCTTGTTACTTTTTTCGTTTTTGTCTGATGAATTGTTTTGTTCATCAGATTTTTTCTGTTTAATCCATACACAGTAGTATGACAAAGTATGGAACCTACTTTTGATGAAAAAGACTTTATAATAGTAGATAAGATATCTCATAAAGTAAACTGATACAAAAGATGAGATATAGTTGTCTTTGTTCCCGAAGGCAAAGAAGTCCCTTATATCAAAAGAGTTGTCTGATTACCTTGAGAGACAGTAAAAATACAGGATGGTAAGGTATATATATGTACCAGTTCTTCCGGATGACAAAACTGTAACGTACTTGAAGAATCATATCTGCCAAGCGATTTAAAAACTACAACAACTTGCGGTATTACAGAATTTAATGTTACTGATAACGCATATTTTGTGATGTGAGACAATAGGAATCACAGTACAGATTCCAGATGTTGTTTTGGTCTTGGATGTTATTCAGGATCTACTTATCTAGCAAGAGAACAAGATATTATTTGAAAAGTATCTATTAGACTTTTCCCATCTTTTACAAAATTTTAAATTATTCTTTGAAATAATAATGTATGTGATAGCAAGAAATACTCTGAAAGAATTTATAAGGAATAAACTTATGTATCTCATATTGGCGTTTGCTGTTGGTCTAATATTCCTAACAATATTATTATCAACTCTAGCACTTAGTGAACAATCAAAAATAATAATCGATTTTTCTCTGTCTATTACTGAAATAGCCTGACTTATACTAACACTATTTTTGGGATCATCACTACTCTACAATGAAATAAGTAAAAACACTATACTTTTGATTTTATCAAAAAATCCTTCCAGAACGAATTTTATTGTATGAAAATTTTTGGGATTTGCTTTTATACTATTATTTTTGTATATAGTACTCAGTATAGCATTTGTAATAGCACTTATGATCCACAACATTCCTTTTTCCATATGATACATATGAGCTATACTTCTCAGTTATATCAAAATAATAGTATTGCTCTGATTTATTATATTTTTTTCTACGTTTATGTCGCCTTTCTTTTCACTAATGATATCTCTCTGAATATATATAATATCTCATATGACATCTTTTGTAAAATTCTACATGCTTATAACTCAAAAAGCTACAACCTGATCCTTATTTGGAAATATAATAGCTGTAGTGTATTATATATTCCCCAATTTTCAAGATCTCAGCATGAAAGAATATTTACTTTCACCAGATCTTTGAGCATATACACGACAACATATTAGCATATCATGTATATCAAATATATTTTATGTAGCCATATTATTAATATTTGCAACAATGATATTCAAAAAAAGAGAATTTTAATCTTTAAACTAAAATAAAAATGAAATTCCTTTCAAGTTTTGACTCTGAACTAGAAAAAAAAGTTGTCCAAGAGTGTTTTGACGAATATTGACAGGACAATGTTTTTGTTATACACAGAGACTACATATTCTTTTTATTTCATGTGATGTTTCCTTCTATTTTTTTTATCATACTCATGATACTTTGGTTGATATTAGGAGCTGTAATATCATCTTTTTTAGATTGAGAAATAGAATTAAGTATATTATGGTGATTTTTTATTTTAGCATTTATCATAAGTTTTTTTATGGTATGATGGAAAGTTTTGAAATTATATATCGACTACAAAATGGATTTTACTGTAGTAACTCCAGAAAAAATAGTTACATACAATCAAACATGATTTTTTAACAGAGGGAGCAGGAGCATAGATACAGAAAAAATAAAAACCATAACTGTTGATAAAAATTGAATAATGAAAAGTATATTTAATTACTGAACCATCATTATCCTTACAGAATGAGACACAGAAAATGGTGACGTAACACTTTATTACGTTCACAATCCTGATATAGTACAAAAAAGGATAAGCGATTTGGTAGAACTTTGAGAAAAGAAAAATGCCTTAAATCAAGAATAAACTTTTTATTTAGGTATTTATAAAATGAATAATAAAGAAGAAATAATAGACATTCCTATGGATTTATACGAATCAGAAGATGAGATAACTATAATTATCCCACTTTGATGAGTAAATAAAAATAGTATAGAAATCTGTCTGGAAAAAACTACCATAACTGTAAACGGAGAAAGATCACAACCAAAACTTAAAGAGAACTTAATGCCTCTAAAACAAGAATGTTTCCGATGAAAATTCCAGAAAGAAATTCTTTTACCACAAAACGTCTATTTTGATAAAATACACACTAAATTACTCGAAAATAATATCCTTATAATAACAGTGCCCAAAATAATTATCCCTGAAAAAATTAAACTGAAAATTGAAACAAACTAAAAAACGGTAATGCCGTTTTTATTTTTTGCTATAAACAGTAAATCAAACATCTCAAAAAACTTCTGCTTTTATATTTTCATATACAGGCAAATATGAAATTTCTATATGTCATCTAGGGTTTTGTCATACTTAACATTTTTTCAAAGTCCTGACTATCTCTTTTCATACCGCCATTCTATAATATTGTTCTTCCAAAACCAATCTGTCTATACCACTGCAAAATACACTTACACGATTGTCTGGCAGACGCTGCAACAACCTGCACATATCCT
>CALFEN010000099.1 GCA_937950065.1 uncultured bacterium
CTAATAAATCTTTTAGTTTTTTTGAATATTCTAAATGATATTTGTTATTTACTGGTATTATATTTAATTGAACTGGTGCCATCCATAAAGGAAATGCTCCTGCATAATGTTCTATTAATATTCCAATAAATCTTTCTACTGATCCAAATATTACTCTATGTAACATAACAGGTCTTTTCTTTTCCCCAAATTCGTCTATATAAGTTATATCAAATCTTTCAGGTAAATTCATATCTAATTGAATCGTTCCACATTGCCAAGTTCTACCTAATGAATCTTTTATATGAAAATCTAATTTTGGACCATAAAATGCTCCATCTCCTGGATTTATCTGATAATCTTTACCTGCTTTCTTACAAGCATCCGCTAAAGCTTTTTCCGACTTATCCCAAACTTCTATTTTTCCAATATATTTTTCTTCAGGTCTAGTAGATAACTCTATACTATAATCTAAATTAAATATTTTATACATTCTATCAAAGAATGCAATAAGATTAACTATTTCGCTTTCTATTTGATTTTCTGTCATAAATATATGATTAATTTATAAAATTATTTGTGTCATGTAGAACCTATTCCTCACTCTCATCTTTGTGAAGGATATATATCAGCGAAATTATCATAAGTGTTTTGGTCTATGATAATTTCTAGCTCTGGTATTTCATCTGTTCCATATTGTCAGGAACCGATATAATATGGAGCAAATTCCATTTGATTTGTTCTTGTGTATTTTTCCAATTTTACTGATTCTTTTGTGAAATTGAAGAACTGCATTATATATTCTCATCTGTAATCTGCATCAAAAATTGCAGTATTGTTTGCCAACATAAGTCAGTGCTTATTTAGGCTGCTTCTGCCATATACTTTTGCTTGTCGTCAGATTGGCAGATGTATCTTTATTCAGGTTGACTGTCTCACAATTTCTCAAGCATTGATTTGGATATCTTGAGGAATTCTAAGATCCCAACAAACTGATCAAGGAGTCTTTTTTTCAGGGACCAAATTTGGGTCGTAAGTACAGATAATAATCTTATTCATTTTTTTTGCAATAAATAAAAAACAAAATGATAATATTGAAATTTCTTTTTTTTTCAATAGAAAAACTTGAAATAATTTTTAACTTTATTATAAATAAAAATCTTTTATTTTTAATTTACAACTATGGACGAAACACAAAGAGACGATAATCAAAAACAGATGTATGAAAACAACAAAAAAGTCATGTACAAAATGATAGCTTGGCTTATATGATGAGTGATATCATTTTTGTTATTCCTTTTTATGATATGGATAGTTGTCAAAGTAGTTAGACTTGCTTGGTGAGGAAAATAGTTTTTAAAATTTTTTTGTATTGATGAAAATATATTATCAGTGAATCCCTTGATCATATTCTTTTGCTGCCAGCAAAATAGCACAAACGAATATCCAGATGGAATGAGAACTTGTTTGACTTCCAAACTTTGCTAATGTTTGGCAAAGTCTAAAATCTTGATGAATTTGAGTGCTTCCTATAGAAAATTCATATGCTTGAAGCATTCATCAGAATTTTTACTGATTTTTGAGAAATGATTTTGAGATAATCTGAGAGATTATTTTGGAAATAAATCATTGTCTGCTTTCCAACGAATCAGATATTGCACAAATTAAAAAAGTATATTCTCATCCTCAGGCTTTGTGACAATGTTATGAATATATAAATTCTCATGATATGATTTCGCAGGAGATGTGAGATACAGCTTTGTCTGCCAAAACTGTGTGAGAAACTAAAGAGATGTGAGTAGGGGCAATAGCTTCCAGACAAGCCTGAGAGATTTACTGACTCAACATTTTGGATGAGAATATCCAAGACCAAAAATGAAATTCTACAAGATTTCTAGTAGTGAAAAATAAAACAGAAAAAGTGAGTTT
>CALFEN010000100.1 GCA_937950065.1 uncultured bacterium
TGTATAAGAAATGTATATATCAAATCAGTTATAAAATCATTGTATATTTATATCCCCATAAAATAGTAGGAACGTAAAGAATATATATGCACTCAAAAACACTCAAGATATATTTTTTGTATCTTTTTTGTAGACAGTAAGTATTAGGGCTGCTATAGAGATTATTGCCAAAAATATGAGTTTAAATATCCATTGCCCTGAAGTTGTAAACGGAGCTATAAGTATAGTGAGGTTTCATCATATCAGTCATATATATAGTAAATTTTCGTATATAGATTTTTCTCATAGATTTGACTTGAAATAAGCCAATGCAAATATTCACAAGGATAGTACTATAGAATATGATATCAATGTATAAGGAGTGGAGGCTTCTCATCATATCAAAAAAGGATTGAGATATGCAAATACAAAAGAAAAGATTAATAATGTTTTTGAACTGAATTTAAGTGATGTTATTATAGCAAATAATGTATTGGCTATAAGGAATAACAATGTAATTCATTCGTTAAGATATGGTGCAATAGTATCACTTCCTCTTAATAAATATCTTCATCAGAGTATGACAAGATAATTAATAAGTATTCATATCCCGAGTAGTACTCTTGATTCTTGTTCGTATCATTTTTTATCAAGAAAAAGTCATACAGCATAAATTCCCAACCCGAATAGTATTCATATTATAATTTTTCAAAAAGGTCAGATAAGAGTATAAATGCCTAATAAAAAGAACATCATTCAAAGAAATATAAGTATGCCTCAAATTTTTGCAAATAAGTTCTCAGAAAAGAATTTTTTAAATATTCAAGGTTGTTTTGGTTCTTCTTCAAGTTGAGCAATCTCTGTTTGACTCTCTAGAGGAGTTTGCACATCTTTTTCTAACCCTATCTCTAATGTTTTGTCTTCATCGTTTGTAGAAATATTTAAGTTAGGTATAGTATAATTTATATCTTCAAGGATTATTTCATTATAGATTGGTTTTTTATCAATATCTTCTTGTGTTACAGGGATTTCTCTTTGTAAAGTTGTTTCTTGTTTATTTTCATGAGATTCATCTTCTCAAATAACTTTTATAAGCTTTTTGGAAAAATCTGTGATATTTCCCTTTATAAATTTCGCAGATAAGAATATTCATTTTATAATAAATCATAGTATTATGAGAGGTATTATTATATAGCCCCTTTCACTGTATGGTGTAATTATGTAAAAAATAAAAAAAGATAAAAAGAAACTTAATATCCATGCAAAACGATTTAGAATGTTGAACATTGTTTTTTCATTATTTTATAAAATTTATATCTATTATAATAAATTTCTTACAAAAAACAAATTTTATTACATTAAGTCTAAATCTATAAGAGGAATCTGTTTGGTGTTTTCTATAGCACAATAAAATCTTAATTTTTTTATGTTTATCACAAAATCAAATCATGACAATAAGATTTGGATTTGTTCTAGGGAATTTGGGCTAAAATCTTCTCATGCTCTAAATAATGTAAGATGAGGTTTGTAGCCCCTGTTTTCATCGGGTAAATTTTGTATGAGATTAAATTTTTTATAAAAATCTTCAAAAGAAGATAAAACTGATTCAGAATTATTTGTTATATAGTATACTTTTTCAAAAAAATTTCCAAAATCAGGTAGTTCTATTCCCTGATTTATTAGATCTTTTGGAAGTTTTGATAGATTCGATAATGTATCGTATGCTATTTTTCTAAAATCCATTAGATCTAGCTTACCAAAAAATCTTAAGGTAAGATGAGGCGTTTTTTCATCTTGAAAAGTTATATCATTAAATAATGGTTGTATTTTTTCTTTTATCTCTACGAATTTATTTAGAGATTTTCATTCCAGAGGAAAGCCTACAAAAAAGTTGTAGAGTTTTGGTTTCCATATACAAGTTTCATCTACTATGTCATCATTTATTATTACTCCATCGTTCAATAATTTTTGTTTTTTTGTTTCTACTCCTAGGTTGTATCCTCACAAAGTTCCGTCAGCACTTACTACTTTGTAACACGGATAAATATCTTGTTGCTGATTTTGAGATAGTAGTTGAGCGATATTTCTCGGGTGTTTCAAAAAAATCTTGGATAAAAACTTATAAGATATTACCTTATCTCTTGGTATAAGTTTCAAAAATTCGTAAAGATTTTGTTTCACTTGCATTTTATTTATTCTTAAATCATAAATATTTATACTCCGCTGAGTTTTTTATTTATTTTCCATGATAAGAGCAGTAAAGATACGATGATTATTATAAGACTTAACATGCCGAGTTTTTGAGATAGTGTCCCTCCGACAATAAATCACAAAATAAGTATAAATATAACAGAATATCAAATTATTTTACTATAGTATAGGTTTAGTATCAAATTTCTTAATAGAATAACTATCAAAATTCAAGTTATTTGTAATAATAATGTAGTTCCGTTGCTAGCATATGACATTACCATATCTGTATTGTATGTCAGGATAGTATTATAGAGTATATGGATCCATACTCCCAAAAAAAGTCATTCAAAGATGATTTCTACTGGTCAGTGACCGTATTCACTCTTTTGTTCAGCACCAAGTATGTATTTTATTGTTATATCTAATACTAAAATATTTTTTATAGTATCAAAAATAGCTCTGATGGATTTGTTAGTTTCTTTGTATACCAGACCAAAAAGGTCTACTATATGTGTAAGGTTTATATATTCTATCTTGTGTTTAAAAACTCAAGGAAATAAATCTTGAAAATTATTTGATTTTACTACCTCCAAAAAATATCCGTAAAGTCATGCTGTGAGAGGATGAAGCATTATTCATCATACCAATAGACTTCTTATTATCATTATATATATATCATTTACTCATTTATTAAAGTATACGATATTTTCGTATATTCCAAATCCGAGTCATACGCAAATTCAAATCCCAAGTCATATAATATGTTTATATTTACTATTTTGAATATCCGACTGGAGCATCTGCAGTATAAAATAGATTATAATAAATTTTCCTACTTCCTCTACAAAAGGTCAGGTAATCGCTCCGTATATTGTAGCGTTATTTATAGAAAGTCAGTTTAATATAAAAAGTATGAGCGATCATAAAAAAACTCATCAAACTAATGAATATATTCATATTAAAATATATTTTAAATTTACATTTTTTAGTTCATTTCTAAACCAGTATAACAATGTAATAATAAGCACAACCACAAGTAGTATCTTTATCTCCATTATTTTTTTAGGATATATAATTCTTTAAATTTTAACAAAAGTTTTATAAAAATCAATACAATATTTATTGAAATAACAAATTTTATGCAAAAATTTATAAGATTTTCTATATTAAAGAGTAGTACTGATAACAAAAAGTTATCAATAATCTCTTGATTTTTATAAAAAATATATTATAATTTATTATTGTCAATATATTTATATAAAATAATATAAATGTAAAATAAATATTTTGTGTAAATAATTGAATTGATTATAATGGTATTAACATCAAAAACTGAAGAGTTGGTCCTCCCAACCAGGGTATGCCTCTTATCGGTCCTGATGTAAATAAAAATTAGAAGGCTTTTCCTTCTAAGCTCAGTAGCCCTACACAGGAAAACGAGCACTAATAAAACAAAGGACAACCGGATTTCTCATTAACCAATTTAAATTGATTGGATAGTAATTAATTTAAATTGGCTAATGGTATTCCAATTCAAAGCCGCCGGTTGTCCTTGCCCCAACAAGGAACCGGTAGTTATTACTATTCGGTTTTTCTTTTTTCAAAGAATTTATAACTAAAAAATTTTACAAAAAAAATAAAATTATATGATAAGGGTAATCTTCTCAAAAAAATTTAGTTCATTCTCATACAGATGATGACTAATCACCAGTTACTGGCTAAAAAATTTCAAGAGACCTCCCGTCAATTATCCGCTATATTAGGGGTAGATACTCTAAAATAATATCCTCCACCATCCCATCCTCATCAGGCTACTATTTTTGTTCAGCTAGTACATATCAATAACGCTCAATCTGGAGCTCAATAAGTTCCGGCACTACTTCTATCATAATTATACTTGTATTATTTAGTTTTATTCATTATAGTGCAGGTAATGTATCATATTTTGGTAGTCCGAGATATAAGCAAACTAAACCACTTGAGAGCTATGAATTATATTAAAAAAACATGCATTGCCTGTTTTTTATTTAATACATCGCACATCTAAATAATTTAAAGTTCAAGTAGTTGATATATAAGAATAGTTAGTGCTAATATAGTTTCATAGGGGAGCCACAGAAGAATAATATCATCACTCTATGGCAAAATATCCTGAAGGACATGATATAGTTACATCGCTGGAACTTGAAGTTGTTCATATTATATTTCCATCGCAATCGTATTTTTTTCACTTAGCAAAACCTGAAGTCCAGTCTACTTTTGCACAACGTATTATAGAAGAATATTTTCCATTAAGAATATTCACTACTGTATTTCGTTTGGCAGCAGTCAGTGTTTCATTGGTATTTACATAAAGTGCCGATGGGTCGCTATCATTGAGTCAAGGATTGGACGTTGTCCGGGCTTTGATCGCAAGATATCCAATACATAAAATTGTAAAGATTCAAGAACCAAATATCAATCAATAAAGATAAATTTTAAGAATTTTTTTCATTTTTTAAGATTAATTAATAAAGTATTGAAGAATGTTATAATTAAGAAAATAGTATTTTCAAGTAAAAATTTTTTTTAAATTCGCTAAAAAATGCATTGCAAAACATAGCAAGTTTGTTATAATACATATATGGAAAAACGTTTTATAATAGATACACATACTCATATTTTCAATAATGAGATTTATGATAATTATTTCAAAAAAGCTAATGAAAATATTTCAGATGTTTTGGTGATGCACGATTATGATGACGGTGATCTAGAGACATTTCTTGATTTTGCTGCTACCAAAGACAACGTCCATATTGTTTGAAGTTTTACTTTTAAAAAAGAGGCAAAACGTCAGCTTAAGCTTTTGGAGAATTTATTAAAAGAAAATAAAATTAAAGGTATAAAACTTTATCCTTGATACGAACATTTTTATCCAAGCGATGAATCTGTGTATCCTTTGGCTTTACTTTGTGCCAAATATCACAAACCTTTGATTTTCCATATATGAGATGTCAATGATGCATGAAATACAGCGATAATGAAATATTCACATCCTATCTTTGTAGATGAGCTTGCTGTTAAGTTCCCGAAATGTAATATAATAATAGCTCATTTTGGATTTCCATATATGTTGGAGACTGCGAATGTGGTAGCAAAAAATGCAAACGTATATACTGATATCTCTGCTACTATCGTGGATATGGGCAGACACAAATCCAAATGGATGCTTTACAAACAATATCTAGATGATTTGACAAGAGTCTATATGTATTTTGATATAGTAAGACGCAAAACTATGTTTGCCACTGATTACGGAGGAGAGCATACACCTCTAAATCAGGTAGAACCATATATTGATTTGGTTAATGAATTGTTTGATAATAGAGATTACAAACACGTGTGCAGAAATTTAGCAATTAAACTTTTTTGGTGATGAAAATATGATTAATATGAAAAACTAATGTAGGCAAATCTACACTTTTTAACAGATTACTTGGTAATTACAGAGCTATTGTCAGCGAAACTCCGGGCACTACAAGAGAACTGCTTTTGGAATCTATTACTCTTGCTGATGAAAAAAACGCTGTCTTATATGATAGTCCTTGATTACTTGATTTCCAGGAAGAACTTGGTTTTATCAAGACTATTATAAATGAAAGTGATATATTAGTTTTTGTGATAGACGGTAAAATCTGAATGGACGCCAAGGATGAAGAAATCAAAAACCTTGTTTTGAAATCAGGGAAAAAAGATAGCACAATCCTTGCAGTAAATAAATTGGATAAATGACTTTTTCTCAATGAAAGCGTGCTTATCAGTGAATACTATGAATTGGGGTTTGATAATATTGTCTGAATATCTGCCCAAAAATCAGAAAATATAGATTTGCTTGTCCAAAAAATTATAGACCTTGCCGAGGACAAAGGATATGAATTTGAGCAAAAACAGGAAAAGAATCATATACCTTTGGCAATACTTGGAAGACCGAATGTAGGCAAATCTACTTTGCTCAATAAACTTTGTCAGGATGAAATAGCAACTGTTTCCGAAAAAGCAGGAACTACTTTGGATTATCTTATCTGAGAGTTTAAATACAGATGAAAAGATTTTAAAGTATATGATACTGCCGGTATCAGAAAAAAATGAAAAATTCATTGACTGGAAAAAATGGCTTTCGAAAAGACCTTGAAAATGCTAGAGTTTATCAAACCTCTTGTGATAATAATGATAGATGCTGTAGAATGAATCACTCACAGGGATTTATCACTTTTTGGGGATATGGAAAAACTAAATTTACCTATGATAATCTGTGTAAATAAGATAGATATGGTTTCCAAAAAAGATTTTGAAAGGGATTTTGAACTTGTGAGATCTAAATTTGATTTTGTAAAACGGGTGCCAATCATTCCGATTTCTGCTAAACAATGATTAGCTTTACCCAAACTTTTGGATTTTATTGCCAAAATCCGAGATTGATACAATTTCCGTGTAAATACATGAGAAATCAATAAAACCTTGAATACTGCACGGATAGAAAATCCTCCAAAATTTCCAAGAAACAGGATTTGTAAATTTTATTATGTTTCACAAGTGGAGAGCAAACCACCTAAATTTTTGTTTTTTATCAACGCCAAATCCAAAGTAAATTTTGCATTCAAAAAATGGCTGGAGAACGTGATAAGAAAAACCTATGGTTTTGTATGAATACCTATAATTATAGATTTTAGAGAGAAAAAAAGAGACGAATAGTAAGTATTTATATATTTTTAGTTATAATATTTAGATTATAATAAAAAATACAATGTATAGTTGATTTAGATATATAAAAAATTTTTTTAGATTACTTGGTATATGAATAGTCGCTATATGAGTGCCTTTTGCTTTATATCAGAACTTATTTCTTTTTCCTTGAAAAATTAATTATAGTTTACATAAAGATGAATACACAAAAATAATAAATTTTTTGACAAAAAATAAAGATAAATTTAGTTATATATACAAAAATTCAATAGTTGATAATAAATTTTTTCCTATTAATAAAAAATTTTTTTATACTATAACTTCTACTGATTGAAAACAATGTATACTTTTTGAACCAAATGTAGACGATAAAGAAAAATCATATCTTTTAAATGAAATTTTTTCCAAAAAAGAGGACATAGTATATTGTGACACTATCTATGATAAAGACACTATAGATAATGTAAAATATGCTGGTAACCTAATGAATACTTATCATATATCTACATCAGATAAAGATGTATTAATATGAATAACTAATGTCTTTGATGACAGGAAAAAAAATGATGTTCCTATTTATTATTACCACAAATGAGCCTTTAATAATGAAAAATGTATAAACCTTTCATGATGTCAGGATATCATAAATGATGATATTTGAGTATTTCTTTTTAAAAAGAATTAAGAATTAATCTTCTTGAAATTTTATATAAAATAATAAAATGATTATAAAGATTAAAAAGGTTTTATTACTTATATTGTTTTTATTAGAACTATTTTTCTTTTTGATGATAGTTTGGTTTGCTCCTTTGTTTTATATGTATTTAGATTCCAAATTCAAAATATATATCTTTCTCTCACCTACAGAACAGAATATGTTTGACACTATTTTAAACCGGTTTTGGTTTTCTTGAGTAATTTGATATCTTCTTTTTTTGAGTTTTTGAAGTTTATATACTATTTTGTTTTTATGCAGTTCAGAATACGAAAAATATTTATCATGGATTATGTATGTTAGACGTTTTTTATATCTTTACCTACCAGTTTATTTTGATATATTACTTTTGTATATATTAATAAAATTTATTATAAATTAATTTTTTTAGAAATATATGATAAATCATGAAAAGAAATATAGGATTAAAAAGACATACTGTAAAATTGTCTTCCCATAGTGATGAATGGCGTCAAGATGCGGATAATCTCAAACAAAAGTTAATCCCATTGCTTGCTGATGTTGTGCTAGATATACAGCATGTAGGCAGTACTTCAGTACATGGGTTAAAAGCAAAACCTATAATAGATATGATAATTTGAGTTCAAAAATTAGGTGATATATATGATTATATCTCCAGATTGGAAGAAGTGGGAGTATACCACAGAGAAGATAATGATAATGAGAGCCAAGTCTTTTTTGCTTGTGGAGATTTGGATAATGATATAATAACTCATCATATACATGTGATATTGTATAATAGTAAAGTTCGGGATGATTATATAAAATTTAGAGATATTTTGAATAATAATAATGAGAAAAAAGAAGAATATGAACAGTTAAAACAAAATTTGGCAAAAAAATTTTTTAATGATAGAAAATCTTATACATCATCCAAAAAAGATTTTATTCAAAATGTGTTAAATAATTAAATATTTATATTTTAATATTAATAGAAATGTCAAATAAAATAATTAGAAGTATATGCTATTTTGCACAAAATTATGAGGCAAGTTTGGAAACAAAACTTGAAGATCTGACAAAACTTTTCCAAAAAAATTGATATGCTATACAGACTACCAGAGTGTGTTTTGGTAACAAGGAGATGATTTACCACATAGATCAAATAAAAGATAGAGAACTTTATCTTAGTATCTGAACATTGGATTTTGCCCAGACTATGAAATATATGGATAAATTTATGCAGATTCCCAAGATGAATATGAATTTGGATTTGACAAACGAAATTATTTGACAGCATCACATAGATTTGCTTTGGGATATTATAGCAAATTGACCTGAAAAAACATTTTGTTTCACTTATGTATTTAATAATAAAAATTCCAGTCCTTATTTCCCGTCTGCTAATTATGAAAGAGACTGATTTGCGATATGATTGCAGTCTACAGATCTAGCAGAAAATTGTCCAAATCTTGACCAATGGTTTGTTAATATGAAGTCTGTCTGGGAACAGATTATATTTTTAGTTAAAGAAAATAAAGATTTTTTGGGAATAGATAGTTCAGTAGCTCCATTTTTTTCTGGCAGAGGAAGTCTTATAGATTTTATCAAGAGACTTGGTTATACTTTTGATGATTCAGTTTTGACAAACACTTATACTAGCATTACAAAATTTATCAAAGAAAAGAATCCTAAACCTGTCTGACTCTGTGGACTTATGTTTCCTTGTCTGGAAGATTTTGATCTGACAGATGAATATGAAAAAGGTAGCTTTTCTATAGAGAGAAATATATATTTATCATTACATTCTGGTCTTGGTATAGATACTTATCCTATATGAATAGATGAAGATAAGGGAAAGGTTTTGGATATATTGAAACTCGTACAGTCCCTCTCAAATAAGTATAATAAACCGTTATCAGTTCGTTTTGTATCTGATGGTAAAACTAAGATATGACAAAAAACAGATTTTCAAAATCAATACTTGAAAGATACAATAATAAAGAAAATTTAGAGTAATAAAAGATTTTGAAAAATATAAGAAATTAAAAAAATTTTAATATATATTTGTAATTTCAAAAAATAATATCTATAATATTACCCATTTTAACACAGTAAATGTAAGTTGTGTATAGATTACTACTACTTATGAGTTCGGAATTTTTATAGAGTATCTCATAGTTTGAATACTGATAAGATTACGATTTTAGTATTAGTAAAAACTTGAATAATAGAAAGTAAAGCAAGTTTTTTTATTGTTTTCTTGATGTTGCTGTGTCGTCCAAGAACTTCTTACTTTGGATATAAAAAAGATATTGTATTTTAAATATAAAATATTATAATAATTCTATTTTATATTATAAAAAAATAGAGATGGAAAAATTTTTCAAGACATTTGTTTTGGGAGATCGGAAGAGCACACGTCTGAACTCCAGTCACTAGCTTATCTCGT
>CALFEN010000101.1 GCA_937950065.1 uncultured bacterium
GTGTCCTGACTGCAGACTGCAGAGAAGACTTACCCGAAGAAATGAGAGAAAACTTTATAAACGTAAATGCGATTTAACTTGAAAAATGATGGTTTCAGTGTATTCTCCTGATAATCCTTGTAAAGTATATCTTACTAAAGAACGACAAAGTGATAACCGAGATCCTATGATTTATGGTAGGGACTTCGATTTCTCCAGACCATTTTTTGAGCAATTCAATGAATTAAATCTTGATGTCCCTAAATTTAGTTTATTTACAGATACTACTACCAATATAAACAGTGATTATGCTAATGAATGATGACATATCAAAGATAGTTATTTTGTTTTTAATGTTGATTTTCTGGAATGATGTCTTTATTGTTCTGATTGTCATAGATCCCAAAATCTGACAGACTGCGAAAGATGTTCTGACAGCCAGAATTGCTATGAATCACAGGATTTAACTAATTGCTCTAGTCTCAAAAATAGTATTAACTGTAATAACTGTTCATATTCTGAATTTTTGACAGATTGCGAATGATGCAAAAACTGCTTTTATTGTTTTAATCTTACAAATCAGGAATATAATATTTGAAATGTAAAATATACCAAAGAAGAATACGAAAAAATAATTAAAGATAGATCACTATTAAAAGAAACTATAGAAACAAATCTTTGAAAGATAGATAAAAATATGAAAAATTATAGAGGATACTGAAATGAAGATGTATTTGGTGATGGAATAAATAAATCAAAGTATATAAAATTATGTTTTAATATAACAGATGGTGAAAATATAGCTTATTCGGACAAAATATGGTGATCAAAAGATGTTTATGATATATATGCTTTTGGAAATAATATACAGCTTAATATGGAATGATGCTCTATTTGAGAGAATTCTTACAAAAGTTCCTTTAATTATGGAGTTGCTATAAATGTCTCTGAAATCTTTTATTCAATCTGTTGTCTTTATTCATCAAATCTATTTGGGTGTGTATGACTGCGCAATAAACAATACTGCATTTTTAATAAACAATATACCAAAGAAGAATACGAGGAACTTGTTCCAAAGATAATAGAGCATATGAAAAAATATTGAGAACGATGAGAGTATTTCCCTATAAAAAATTCAACTTATGGATATAATGAAACAATGGCACATCAATATTTCCCATTGACCAGAGACCAAGCTATTGCAAAGTGATATAAATGGCAGGACAACGAATATCCAATAAATATACCAGAAGGAATAGAACTTTTACAGACTAAAGATTTGCCTGATAATATTAGCGATGTAGAAGATAATATTTTGAATAAAGCTATTATCTGTGAAGTGTCTGGAAAACCATTTAGAATAGTAAAACCTGAACTTGAATTTTATCGTAAACATAATTTACCATTACCACGTAAACATCCAGAAGTCAGACATTTAGAGAGATTTAATGAGACTTATTTTAGAAATTTATATTTGAGGAAATGCGATAACTGCGGGAAAGAAGTTATAAGTGTTTATCCACAAAACAGCGATTTCAAGGTTTACTGTGAAGAATGTTATAATAAAAATTCTTATTAATACAATTTTTTTGATCAGTAAATAACTACTCTGCTTTTAGTCTTTTTTGATTTTTTTCATATTTAATTTAAAAAATCTGTTGCGTTTTTAACCTTTTTGAGTATAAAAAACTTTTACTAAAAATATTTTTGCAATGCAGTTAAGAAATATCGCGATAATAGCTCATGTGGACCATGGAAAAACAACTCTAGTAGACGCTCTTTTGAAACAATCATGAAGCCTAAAAACTTCAGAAGATCAAATCTGTATAATGGATAATAATGACCAAGAAAGAGAAAGAGGAATAACTATATATTCTAAAAATACAGCAGTCGAATATAAATGAAATAGAATAAATATCATAGATACTCCTTGACATGCCGATTTTGGTAGTGAAGTAGAAAGGGTTTTAAGAATGGTAGATAGCGTTTTGCTTATAGTAGACGCCTATGAATGACCTATGCCTCAAACTAAATTTGTACTTAAAAAATCTATAGAATTATGATTTAAACCTATAGTTGTACTAAATAAAATAGACAAACCTACAGCTAGACCTGATGAAGTAATAGACATGATTTTTGATTTATTTGTACAACTGTGAGCTACCAATGAACAGCTAGATTTTACTATAGTTTATACTATAGCAAAACAATGAATAGCTGTTAAAAACTTAGATGATGAACATATAGATATTTCTCCTCTTTTTG
>CALFEN010000102.1 GCA_937950065.1 uncultured bacterium
TAATAATTGAATTATAAATTAAAAATACATTATTATAATCTATAAAAAGCCTAAAGAAAAGCATTGATACTATGCCCAAAATCTAGTTTTTATTTTTTCAAAAAAGCCAAGATAAATGAACTTACAACAAAGGTCTGATTGAGATTATCCAATCCAAGAGACCGAAACAATCCCTTCTAGTCTGCAATTACAGGCTAGCAAACAAAAAATCATATTTGAGCTACTAAATAGAGCCCCTGAAGATAAATTACTACTTCTCATCAAAATAAAATATTGAGATAATCCTATGCACTTATGAAACTCTCCAACAGAAAGGATGGAAAACCTGGAATATGACATAATGAGAGTTGAACATATATTGAGAGCATTCGGTGGTAGTATAAAAACTATGAAAAGCTCGGATTACAGCGTAATATTGTCTTGCTCCCCTGAATGTTTAAAGTATCTAATTAGGTGATATTTCTGGGAGATAGAAGAGATAAAGGAATTACCAAAACCGATTGACAGCCTCAGATCTTTCTCATAAGCATTAATTATATAAAAATTAATATTGACTTTAATTATTATTTAAATATATAATAATAATTTATTCTTTTATTTTTCCTTAATGATTGAAAATCAAATTAATTATTCTCCAGATTGAGAATATGGAACAAACAGCCGACAAGCTATTCAAGATACGGTAGCTGATATGACGAAACAAGCTCTAGAGATAAACAGCGAAAATCCTTTAATAAACGCTATCATATTCTTAAAATGAAACCCTTTCAAACAATCATTCCATACAGATAAATTGAAGGAAATAAAATGCATCACACAAAATGTAAACGATATCTTAAGGAAATGTTGAGGAGGGATTGTAAAATATAATTATAATTCCAATAGTATATCTCTCCAATGTACTCCTGAAGCGCTACAAGCAATCACAAACAGTCTTTTATTGTATATCGAATGCGTCATAGATGCAAAAGATGAACAAAAAATGATAAAGGAAATCAGACCTAGATAACACTAATTTAAATACTAATTATTATTAATGACTTCTACAGCAAAAAACAGACCAGACCACCCAGATTTTTTAAACGATTGAGTAATTATAACATCTAATTACTCAAAACTCATGGAAGAAAAAATAGCATGCTTATTACAGAAAGATCCTGAAGAACTCATAGAAATGCATATCAATCTTGCTTTCCCATGAGAAGACGATGAAGCCTCTAAAGATAAACAAACTCAAAAAGAATATATAGACGGAGTAATAAACAATATATCTCCTATTTTGGAACAAAATTGAGGAGAATTTATATGAAGAAGTGATAATCTTGGGATACTCTATATCAAGTGCAATAGTAAATGCCTAAAAAAACTTTTATTGAGTAACGCAATGAAGATAAAAGCCATTGGAGAAAAACCATATCAAGAAAGAGAAATAAGAAACGAAACATCAAAAGAATTTACGTTTTATATCTCTCTTCCTTCTTTTCAAGAAGAGTCTCCTGCAAAAAGAATAGCGGCAAATAAACAAATTATGGATGAAGCCTTAATAAAAATTAGAGAGATATTAAAAACTCATTGAGGAAGTATCCGCTACAAAAACAATACAACTTGAAGAATCACAATATATTGTTCTGAAATATGCAGACAAGTACTTTTACAAAAATGATTATTAAGAGAATAATAAAGTTTTCCAAATCATAATATAGCATTCTCTCAATATCCTATTACGAGACATAAACGAGTTAGTTAAAATTATTATAAATACTTATCAACCGAATTATTAATTCATCAAAACATCATTACAAAATTTATAATTTAGTATAACTAGACAATTTTTTATATACAAATAAAACTACAGAAATTTTAAATATTTTTTATCAAATTTCAAGACCAACCCAAAAAATCATAGAAATAATATTTCTAAATTCTTAAATATTTATCATTTGCTAATCTAAAAAACCTGACTAGCAAATGATAAGTATAAATATTATACCAAAGAAATTGGAATAATTTTATTGAAGATCAATAGACTAATCCTCAATATTTATCTACATATTCTTTTCAAAATTTAGTAAAAAAATTACAAAATTTGACAAATTTTATAAAAAATATATAATAATACATATATCCTTTATTTTTTATAAAAACAAAAATGACTGATTCAGGCGACAGTAAAAACGTACAAACTTGAAGTTTCATAGATTCTCACATAGATGATATGGAATTACAAGGTGACAGAGACAAGTTGAGAGAACAAACTGAACAAACCACCTGGGCAAAAGAGAGAAATTCTAGTATAGAAGTCATGGAAAAAAGTATTGCTAAAAAAATTACAGAAATCATGACTAAATTAAAAGAGAAATGAGCTTCTCCATATTTAGAAAAAAACTTTGGAGTCAAAAATCCAAGAAAGATATATATGCCGTTAGTGTTTAAAGAGGGAGAGGGAGTAAATTACTACCCATTCACTATAAATTGAGTAAATTTCATCATATGAATAGGAACTGATCACAAACACGGTCAAATAAACAAGATATGAATTCAAGCTTCAAAATATAGCAATGTTAGAACTTTTGCAATGGAAGACAATAAAATCGAAATAAAAGATGAAGAATGAAAATGTATAGCATGAATCGAAGAAGATAAGTTAAATTTCCAAGATCAAAATAGTGCTGGTCGGGATAGCTCTGACAAAGATAAAATGATAAAAGACATTTTGGATATTGTTTATCTCTTAAGAAAAAAAACAGTGACTGGTTTTATAGGTATAGCCAGAGATGAAAAAAAAGAGAAACAAAGAGAAGAAGATAGCAGAAAGCCCTCTACTAAACCAAAAAAGAAACCAAAAACATTTTTTGAAGAGAACAACAGAGAAAAATAAAAATAGCAAAAATTATTTTAGCAAAACAGATATAGAGAGCCTCTGGCTCTTTTTTTATATTAAAGTTATAAATACAACAAAATACCAATGCAATAACATGAACATTAGTATTTGCCAAATAATAATTTTTATTTCGCCAGAAAAAAATCTAATATCGTGTAAAATATAAAATAAAATTTTTTAATTTCAGGTAAGTACAGATCATGATAGTGCAATCTCTTGATACTCTGGCAAATCTTGGGTAATATATCGCTGATTATTCAATTTTACCATAGGAACTGACATCTTAATTTGTTTTTCTTGCTTTAAAAACAATACATCTACCAGCACTCATTCATTATTATCTCAAGTGATTTCAAAATCGTTTATAATAAATTTAACATCCTCTTTGTCTAATTTTTCAAGACAATCCTGTTCCAAAGGCTTCGGAGAAGCACTCGCTTTCTCCTGTAATTTTTGGTAATACTTCTCTCAAACAAGCATATATTTACTTGCATCCTTTATCTTACACTGCTTCATCAAAGTCAAAAAAGATAACAAAATTTTTCTAGGATCATTATTTTGTTTTAATTCTTCCTTATATCCCTCTGTTGGGAAGGGCTCTAAATTATTTTGGAGATTTTGCTCTATGGGTTTCGTTAAACTTGTTTGAGGAATATTTTTATAGGTCAATTTTGTATCATTATTTTCATGCTCAAAACATCCCTCCAAGAAAAAATTCATCAATAAAAAAAACATGACAAATCATCTTTTCATTTTATTCTTGTTTTTATTTAAAAAATAAAGTAAATAATTTTATTTAGGAAATATCTATTATCAATAGAAAATTTGTTTAAATATTTTTTTGACAAATTATTATAAAATAAAGCTTTATCAATTTTATATTAAATAAATTATGAAAACATTTTTTACAAATCATTGCGAAATAATAGATAACCAATCAATATTCCAAACGGAATGAAAAATAAATAATTCACCATACTATCCTCAAAAACATGTAGAAAAAATCATTCAACAAGCAATCATGTTAAACCAAAAAATAGATATTTTAAATAAACAATATATGCATTTTCTTTATCCTTTATTTTTTTATAAATTTTAAACAAGAATATATACAATACAGCAAATATTCATATCCACAGAAAAAATCATATTATCCCCGTATCTATAAGTATCTGCAAAAATACATTTTCCGGAAGTATTGTTCAGTGGAAATGCACAGCTGGTCATGAAGTTCCAAGTCCGTAGCCCATTGGATTAGACAAGAAAAATTCAAAAGCTTTTTGAGTAGACTGCAGATGTATCAGACTAGAAGGTCATTTCCATATTGTCAAAGATATTATTCAGATAAGAATAACTCATACTATCAGGTAAAAAATTTTTTTATTTATTTTACTCCAAAATTGCTTGGAAATAAATATTATCTGGATTCATACTCATAATATAGCTCCTCTTGATATAGTAAATATTACGGATAAAACGTAAATTATAAATTTCCGGATCTGTGATATATTATTAGAAAAACTATTTATCTTTGGCTTAAAGATATTTATAGCAAAAAAAGAAAAGTAACTTACAAAGAAAAAACCATAATTGTTTGGTCAAGAAAAAATTCCTGCAAGCCTAGGCACTCATCATTTTCATGTACGATAATAAATTGGAGGATTTTGTCAGTTTATATAATCTCATACTGGTCAGTAACCCAATTTCTGGAAAAATCACGGAATAACAAATTTGAGTATCTGCCAAAAAAGACTAAATATTATTATAAAAAATAATGTATTAAATAAGAATATATAAAAATCCTTTAATCTCTTATCACTATTTTTCTGGGAAATCAGAGCTCACAAAAAGACACTGCTAATAACAATGAAAAAGAAATATATTCAGTACTTAAATCACACAACTATATCGAAAATCTCTTTCCCATTAGAAAATGAAATAAAAGAACTTCGTCAGATCAACAAAAAAAATAGGATATAAAGCAGCCATGTCTTTTTCAGATGCTGTAAAAAAAACTTTATATTTGATAATACCAACAAAATAAAGAATAAAATCCAAAGCAAATCTTTGGAAAATGAAAAAAATGTCTGGAAATGACCACCAAAAATACCGAATACAAAAATTGTATTTAAAATATGATACAATGCAATAAATATCAAAAATATCCTCAAAAACAAAAACATTTTCATTAAAATTTTTAAATCTTTATCTTATATCAAAATTATCAAAAAATGCAATCTAAATTTGACTATAAATTATTTTTATTTAAACAATTTTTATTATTCAAATTTTTCTTGAAAAATCCCATTAACTCGAGTTACAAAAATTAACATAATAATTTTTTTCATAGAAACTCTTACCATTAAAATCGTTTAGATAACAACTATAAACTTTATTTTCTAGACTAAAAAAGTTTTCCAAATTGGAAAACTTCTCATAATTTTAAATACTACTAACCTCTATTTCTATCATATTAAGATTAATTTCACAATGTATCTGCTATTTCAGTTCCTGGATTTGCAGATTTCATTTTCTGCTTTAAAGCAACAACTACATCTGGAATAGTATTTTGCAAATCATGTATTCTCTGATCTATCATCAAAAGTAATGAAGACTGCAACATGGATCCATAAAAAACACGATATTCTTTCAATCTGACAACATCTGTTTCTTTTGATATAGCTTCAGGCCATAGCATTATTATCTTCTGAATAATCCTACTTCAGATAGATAAATTAGGCACTCATTTATACCAATTATGCAATGTAAAAAAGTCCTCTTCCTTTTCCAATTCATAATCTCATATTTCACTAATTTTTTTTCATATAGCCCCAAATATCTTTTCTTCATCTGCGGTTTTATAAAACCCAGAAAACCTCAACTGTCCATGTAATTTACATAGCACAGACATTCTTTTCTCATTCTCCAAAATTTCAGATATTCTATACCATATAGCATCACAAAACAATGGAGCAGTAAAGCTTCATTTGGATAAACCTAATAAATAAGTTGATAATAATAGAATATCATCTTCATGTTTCACAATCTCAACACATGACTCATCCAAAAATTTTGACAAATAATATGGAACCGCGTTAGATATATTATTATTGAGCCTTTCAAATATTTTTCCCAACATATCTTTATTCGGATTTAGAGTCGTCAACCTAGCAAATATAAATTCAATATAATTTCTATATGCTTTATCAAAAACCATGTCAATCAATTTATCTATATTTTCTATATTATCTATACGTTCTTTTATTTTATCAATAATCTCACATCATCTAAGCTCAGTCAATCTATCAATATCGTCTGTTGTAAATACTCCCCCATCTGCCATCTCATCAAAAGTGCACACTCAAAGTAATATAAGGGCTACATTTACATCTATATCCAATTTTTTCAATTCAATAAGACTTTTTTCCAATTCGTCTAATTCTTTTGGATGTAGTCTAGTAACAATAGCAGTCCATAGATAAAATGGTAAACTCTTAAGCTGTTCTAATTTTCATGTCTTTTCTGGACTGGAAGAAACCTCCAACGTTCTCATTTCAAAATATTTAAATTATAAAAAACATATAAAGTATATATAGTTATTTCCAATGTAAAGTCAATAATATTTTAAAAAATTTCTTTCTAATCTTCTCCCTGCTGACTTCATCACAAAACATCAGCAAGTTCAGTAGCTTTATTTACTGGATTCCCTCAAATTACGTTCTTCTTCAACTCTACTATTACATCAGGTATACTACTTTCCAATCTCCTAATTTTCGCAGAAATCATCTCTCAAATCACACCTGAAGTTTTTCTCTGTTTAAGCCAATTTACATCATCACAATTTTCTACCAAAGGTTTTCATATTGTTTCCACCTTATATTCAACTATATTTCTAAAAGTGAAATGCAATTTACTCGCTTTATTGTACCAACGCAATAATACATCAAAATCATTTTCTCTTTCTACCAATTCTGGGCATATAAGATTTATTCTTGCAGTGACTCACATATCTTCAGCTTTTTTCTGCCAGTCTAGTAATATATCCAGATCATTTTGTAAAGATACCAATTCTCTCATTCTTTTTTTTATCATTTTCCCAAATTTTGAGGTTAATTCTTTGATTCAAGAAATCCTATAAGAATTAAGTTTATCAAAATCATCTTCTTCAGCAAGCAAATCTGGTCATACTGTATCCAAGAAAGCTGTTAAAATAGAATAAATGCACTGATTCTTTGGATTTATTCTTGTGACTATTTGTTGTAATATAACTTTATCAATAGGAAGCTTCCCTATCCTTTTTATTACCAATCCAGGAACCCACTTTATACTTATATTGTCAAAAATATATAGTAATCTATCTAAATCTTCTATACTATTTATATAACTCTTAAACATCTGAAACATTTCATTTCATCAATATACTAGTATTTTTATAATTTCTTCTGCTGTCAACTTATCTGCCATCTCATTGAAATTGGCAATTCAGAGTAATACAAGACTCGCATTTGAAGATATTCCAAGATCCCCCAATTTAAAAACTGACTCTTCCACTTCAGGAGTTATTTTTGTTGAAATCTTTGATTTTCATTCCTTCTCTAAAATTTTCATATCTATTAGTATTTAAATTATAAAAAATAATAAAGGCCTTTTAGTTAATTAAATCCCCAAAATGAATTTATTACTGTGATAATGCCACCTACAGAACTCTTCTTATTTCATCTATAGTAGTAAATCCGTTTATCATCTTAAGATAAGCATCTTCTTTCATAGTGATATAGCCATTTTGTCTTGCCATAGAATATATTTCCAGAGATGATTTTCACTCAATAATTACTTTTTTGATATCTTCATTTAGCTCAAAAAGCTCTACAGCTGCAATCCTTCATTTGTAACCATCATGCCCGCAATCATCACATCATACAGGGTTAGCAAATTGTCCTTCAAAATTTATCTTTTTCCTAGGAACTATATTTTTTATTGTTTTGATAGCGTGCTCTACTTCCTGTATTTCTCACATACTTCCTGGTCTTGTAGACTTACATTTATGCAGCTTCCTCAAAAGTCTCTGCCCAATTACAAGGTTTAGTGCCGGTGCCAGCATATAAGGTTTTACTCACAGATTTAGCAACCTGGAAACCGCTTCCACACTAGAGTTGGTATGCAATGTAGAAAGCACAAGATGTCATGTCAGAGCCGCATTTATAGCAATCTCTGCGGTCTCGCGAGATCTGATTTCTCATACCATTATCACATCAGGATCTTGCCTAAGTATGGATTTTAGACCTTCTTCATAAGTATATCATTTCTTTTCATTTATCTGAGACTGCTGCAAACCAGGGATTTCATACTCTACAGGATCTTCCAAAGTAATTATTTTTTTACTAGGATCGTTGAGATAGTGCAGCATACTGTATAGTGTTGTTGTTTTTCATGATCAAGTAGGTCATGTAAGCAATATCATTCCATAGTTTCTTTTGATATTCTCTGTAAGTATAGGCAGAGAATCATTGTCAAAACCAATATCTGTGAATGTCATAATAGATTTGGTAGAATCCAGATACCTCATCACGATATTGTCTCATCTGAGTCAAGGCATAAAACTAACCCTGACGTCAATTTTTACTTTTTCGCCAAATTTCATAGCCTTAAAATCAAACCTTCAATCTTGAGGCATATAATCTATATTTATTCTCACTCCGGACATAAATTTTAATTTAATAAGATATTTTCTAAATTCCTGATGAGAAAATGTAAGTACTGTTTTTAATATTCAATCCTTCCTTATTCTCATGACAACACCAAGCTCTTCCGGCTGGAAATGCAGATCCGAAGAACCAGACTGAAAAGCAAGTTTGATAAGTTCTTCCATAAAATCTCATTCACTATATTTTTCTCTTTCATCGTAAACTTTTTTTATCATCTCTTCTGCTTTCTGTCCCATCACAGTCTGCCTTTCAAGTACCACTCTCCTATGTTCTTGTTCCTCTTCTTGCATCCTATCATACCAGTTGATAGCTTCTTTAAAAGCCAATTCATCTGTATAATACTGTTCAAATTTATATCATTTAGCTCCGAGTTTATCCACTATCTGTGTCTTGAGATTTGGGAAAGAGTTTGTAGTAAGCAAATATATAGTTTTTTTGTGATAATCAAAAAATAATACTTGTGCTCTTTCTGCGGTAGACTTTCACAAGATTTTCAAAACTTCATAATTAGGTTTGATAGCCAATATATCTTCTTTCTCCAATATTCTCTTTGACAAGGTATTTTGCATTATTCTTGGTATAGTATATAGTAAGTAATATATTTTACATATTTTTTTTAATTTGTCAAAAATATTCATATTCATATTTTTTTCAAAAATCTCTTGACTTTTATATACAACAAAATTATATATAATATTATTTTAGATATATTTTTGATACACTTTCATGAAAATTTTACAAAAAATTTTTGATATTGCAGAATCCCCTACTATCAAATTAATAGTCTATTTTTTACTATTTTTCTTGATTACAAATATCTTCCTTTTTGCTATACTCAAAATAAATCTTAATACAAACAATATAATTATTTTTTATATACTTTTAGTCTATCTAAATTTATATTTTTTAAAAGACCTCCATTGAGATCCATTCTCCAAAAATTTCTCAATATTCAAAATAATTATCATGATAGCATTACTGATAATGTTAATCCGATTAAGACCCACAAACATACATATTTATATTTGAGTGATATTGGCATATATTTTTCTAGTGTTTGAGATAAATCCCCAAATAATACTAATATTGGCTGCTGATACTTTTGTATTAGCATTATTCAATTATTCTATCCTGTGATATAAATTCATTTGATTTTTATTCGATTATTCTTATTATTTCATATTAATATACATTATTTTATGATTAAACGATAATATATCTTTAAAAAATATAAAAATAACAGATTTATTTAAAAAACAACTAAAACATGACAACAACGCAAAAAAATGATAAGAACCCACGAGTAATAAACAAAGAAAAATTATTTATATTAAGTGTATTATTAATGATATTTTTTTACATATCATTAGGAGAAACCCCTTTCTATATCAAGTTTTTTGTAATATTTTTTGTATGAAGTTTATTTTATTTTATATGATGTCTAGTATTCAAATTTTTTAATATAAAATGATTTTTCAAATCCAAAACCTGATTATTTTATTCGTTATTTTTTATCGTCTCAATAATTTATCTATTTAGTAATATAAAATTATCTACACTATTTTCAAAACTACAAAATCTATGAAACAATAATATATTTAGCGAAAAAGACTGAAATAATGACTTTCAATATGACCGAGATTTTATTACATGACAAGTAAGTTCGTGAAATGAAAGTTCAGATCTCACAAAAGCACTATGAACCCTCCAAAAATCTTTGGAAAACGATAAGCTTGATACAAAACTACTAAACGAATCAGACCTGCATTTCATGCAAAATAAAATGCTGACATACAAAGACCTTATACCATTTCTAGTTAAAAAATACTATCTTTCCAGCGATAATTATGCAGACATAGAACTTTGAAGAGGCATCTCAAAGGACGACGAAGATTATAAATACTTCAAAACCGCATATTATTTTCACATGTTTGATATAGAAATCAAAGATATCAACGAATATGCTAGATGCAAAGATCTAATGTTTTTTGTATGACAGGCTCAAAGACGAAACCTACAATACACTAGCGTAAACGGATATGATGTATTTTGGACAGAAGCTGCCAAACAATGATTATTAGCTAAATGATGTAACCAGCAAAATAAAAATGTTGTATGAAAAGACATTCCTTAAAACATAATTTTCTTATAAAAAAGTTTTATAAAAATTGACATAAAAAAATAAAAATCTATAATATAATAAAGTATAGATTTTATATATTTTTATAATAAAAAATGAGTAAAGAAGGTTATAGCCAAGATTTTACAGTATTCCCTGAAAAGGGAGATACTATGACAGATAAAGAAAGAATACAATCAAAAGAAAAAAAAGTCGGGAAAGCATTGGAATCTATTTTCAAGCATCTACAAAAAAGAGGTATTTTTAATTCTCAAGAGTACGAAGAAAAAAAAATTACGTATAGTATACAAAAATGACATAATGAGAGTACAAAAAAAGATTTCATAAAAATTTCCATAAAAAATGGAGAAGACGAAATTTTATTTTCCAACGAGAATTGAGATATTACTGTATACTCCAACAATATAAAAATAGGAAAAATAAAAGATGGGAAACTTCATTTTTCTATAGGTATAGAAAATGCTGCAGAAACAGGTGATAACGCAATAACTTGGGCAGAGGAAGAAAAAATATTGGATAGCTTTTCCAAAATAATAAGTTCATTAGTCGATAATCTAGTAAAAGACATGACAGGAATAGACGAAAAAGAAGTAAGAGAGGCAAAAATAAAAGACGCAACCTTAAATATAATAGACTTCTGAAGAAAAAAATAGTCTTTTAAAATAATTTATATAATATTATATAACCATCTTGCTATTTCTCTTTCTATAAAAAGTAAAAACTTCAACTAAAAATAAAACATCCACAACAATTACTTTTGATTTTTTAATATTTTTTCTGGAAACAAAAAAACAGACAAAAGCCTGTTTTATTGTTTTTATTTCTTAATCTTTCAAATCCAATGTTGTAATCTTAAAAAGAAATTAAATCACACAATATGTGCCACTATTTTACTATTCATTTCATCTGGTAAAGTTTAAGATCAGCATGTATTTTTTGCAAATCAAGAAGAGCTTTTTCCATATCTTCTATACTTCCTCTGGCTTTAAGATCAGCTATTTCTTTTTCCAAATTTTCTTTATTTTTGATGAGGAGTTCTTCAGACTGCTGTGGACTTGTAGTGGCAGCAGAAGTTACTACAAGAATAGTTTCTCCATCTACAAACAAAAGTCATCTCCCTACTGACAAAACTATATCCTGATTATCATCAAACAAAAATTGTGTAGACTTCAACATTTTTTCTTTTTCAGTGGAATGTAATGTTATTTTTACTATTCAAGGCTTTACTACACTGGAAAGTGGTATATGTCCTGGCAGAACTCATATTTCACCATTATCAGTAGGCATATTCACTTTCACTACTTCTCATTCAAAAATTGTTTTATCTGGAGCTGTAATTTTTAATTGCATTTTATTTTTTCAAAGTATTAAAAGACACAATGTGTCCAAGTATAATTCTTATACCAAAATAGGTATTTATTCAAATTATATAATTTCTTATCCGAAATATATTTTTTTTATGTGATTACAAAGTAAGAATCTCATATATTTTATCATTGTTGATCTCCTGCAGTTAAAGCATCCACTAATTGCTTTCAAGAATCAGCCATAACTTCTGGCAAATCTCACAAGACTCTTTCTTCCGGTTCAAGTTCTACACTATGTCATCATTCACAAAGAGTTCAATCACCTATTCTTCTTTGTTTCAGTTCTGCTGGAGTTAATCCTGATTTTCATACTGTTGGTATTCAGGATATTCCTCATTTCATTCCTCAATTCATCTTAATTATATCTTATTAAATAAATTCTTTATTAAAAACAGTATTACTAATATATTATTATACGAAATATATTACACAAAAGTTATAAAAAAACATGTTTTTTTATCGTAATACGACTTTATTATATTTATTTTACTCCACTACAGATACAAATAATAAATTTTTTTTGCAATCCATAGAGGCAATACCCAAAAAACCTGCACATGCAAATTAATTACTGCGAATGATACAAGTGCTATTAGCACTAATTTAATTTTTTCTTTAGGAATGCTGGAGTATCATAATCTTCTTCTGACTTTGGCTTTGCTTCTGGAGTCGGTGCAGCAGATGGAGATTCTTTTGATATAGCCTTTGAGATAAAATCTTGTCCTTTATTTCTTCTAGGTCAGATTACAGAATCTCTCTGATATCCTTTCAAAATATTTTCCTGTGTACTTTCTGGGAATCCAGTAGCTATTATAGTCACTTTTACTTCGCCATCATATGTATCATCAAAAGACATTCACCAAATAATATTTGCAGCAGGATCAGCTATCTCTTCAAGAATTCTGGACGCTTCCTGAACTTCTATAGGAGTAAGATCTTCTCATCATGTAACAGCAAATATAATATTTTTTGCTCATTCAAGATTAGCTTCTACCAATGGGTTATCTATAGCTCTTCTAGCTGCGTCTACTGTTCTATTTTCTCATTCTCCGTATCCTATACCAAGCAAAGCTGTTCAAGAATTTTGCATAATCACTCTAATATCTGCAAAATCTATGTTGATATCTCAAGCTTTGATGATAAGGTCAGATATTCATTTTACTCATAGTAACAATATCTTGTCTATCATACTAAAAGCTTGTTTAAATGTTGTTTTTTTATCTATAGCGTTAAATATTTTATCATTTGGAATAACAATAAGAGTATCTACACCAAGCTTCATTTTTTCAAGACCTTCTATTGCATTTTGAAATCTTTTTTGTCCTTCAAAACTAAAAGGTTTAGTAACAACTCAAACTGTAAGTATTCACATTTCTTTTGCTATCTGTGCAATAACTGGAGCAGCACCTGTTCATGTACCTCATCACATTCATGCTGTGATAAATACCATATCAGTATCCTGAAGAAATTTTTTAATATGTTCTACATCTTCTTCTGCAGATTTCCTTCAAATTTCAGGATTAGCTCAAGCTCCTAGTCCTCTAGTAATATTCAATCATATATTGATTTTAGTAGGAGCCATAGAATTAGCCAAAGCTTGTGCGTCAGTATTTACTGCTGCAAACTCTACTCCGTCTACTCATTCAGAGATCATTCTGTTAGTAGTATTTGTTCCTCATCATCATACACCTACTACCTTTATTCTAGCTCAAGGTATAAATTCTGGGTTAATTTCTTTTATAATCATTTTTTAAAATATATTAAGTATTAAAATAAATTCTTTATAAAATCTACAATTTTTTTCATCCAATCAAATTTTAATGAAGGCAATGACCAGCTTGAACTAGCTTTCCCTGAATACTTCTTTGACCAAGTATAGATTCATATAGAGCTTATAAATTGTGGATTTGAAGAGAAATCTCATAATTTAAGTACTTTATCTTTCCCAAGAAAAGCTGCAAATTTGAAAGTTTCTTTTGCAAGTTTATCTATATTTTTCATCTTGCTTCATCATCATACAAATATAGCTCATCAAGGCAACTTCCCGTCCTTCCCGATCTCTATCAAAACTTCATTTATCTTATTGAATATTTGCTCATATCTGGCTGCGATAATTTCTGACAAAAATCCGATATCCAAAGTTTCATCATTAGTCTTTTCACCATCTATGATTATTATTCATTTTTCTCTTTTTAGTTTCTCAGCTTCTTTTATATCTACCTGCATTCATATAGAAATATCCTTTGTAATCTCTTCTCATCACACAGGTATTACCCCATGTATCAAAGGGAATCACTCTTCATATACTACAAAAGTGGTTTGATTATTTCAGATGTCTATAAGCAAAGTCCCCAAATCCTTATCATCTAGATCAAGACAGACTTCAGCAGCCCCTAGTATATTTGGTATCACATCTGCTATTCATATCTCAAGTTTTTCGAAAACCTCACTTAACGAATTCCAGAATGTCTTTGGCAGCATAAACACATCTGCAACTAATTCTAATCTTTTTCATTCCATACCTAGAGGATCTTTTACTTTTATAGTATCATCTACTATCCAATGTACTGGTATGATTTTCACTGTTTCGTAATTGGCCTCAAAAGAGGTTTCATCCAAGATCTTTGAAACATGGTTAAGATCATCTTGCTCGATTTTTCTATCCAAAACTCTTTTTTGTTCTCTAACTCTCTTTACTAGCATTTCTGGATGGGATATTCAGACATACACGTCTTCAAGAAAATCTCATCAGAATTTTTTAACAAAGGAATCAAGCACAAGATTTATAGAATGAACTACCTCATCTACTTCCAAAATCTTTCATTTTCTCATTCATTTGGTTTTGACAATTTCTTTTGCAATAACTTCTGTTCTTTCATCTTCGGTAGCTATCACTGTTCATTTCACATAACCATTTCCAAGATCGATTATAGACCTTATTTCACTCATATTGATTTTATTAAAACTAAAAAACTTAAATAACAATAAGTTTATATATTCCTTTTATAATAAATACAAAATAAAAATCAAATCATATTTTAACTTTTTTGATAACCTTTAGTTATCACTAATTTTATGTCTTATAACTAAAAGTTATCATACAGTATTTTATCTTAATCTTAAAAATACTATTTAACATTTTAAGTTAAGACAAAATATTCTTTAATAAGGATTAAGGATAAAAACTCCTACTTCTCTCCGTTAAAAGGATTATAAGAAAATTAATTAAGTCTATATAATATAGATATTTTTATATCTATTCAAAAAAGTATATATTATCTTTGAAAAATAATTTCTTATTGATAACTAAAAGTTATCGTAACGCATTAATTGTATAATCTAAATATTTTACCTACACTTTTTCCGGACGTGTAGAGTTGTTGATGTTCATCAAGAAGAAAGTTTAGTTGTTCATTTTAGCGTATTATCTATATAATAATCATTTAAATAATCGCTATATTTTATTCTAGAACCATCTTGTGCCCGCATATTGCTAGCCCAAAACATACTATTATAAGGAGAATTACTTATCTGCCATTTCCGCTCACAGCCACTATCAAAAAGTGCCGTATCGGAAGTACTTACTTCCTTCCGTTCATTTCATTGCACCAGTCTATTTCGTTTGGCAGCAGTCAAAGTCTCACCTGCTCCGACGTAGAGTGCTACTGGACTTGTTCCATCTACTGTCAGTCAACTGGAGGAAGAATTCCGTGCCCTGATAAGTAAATAGCCTCATCAAAGCATAGTTAATATACCAAGTCAAATAATTAATCAACTCATATAAAGTTTTAAAATCTTTTTCATTATCTATATATTATTTTAATAAAATATTTTTTACTTGCACTTCTTCCGAACATGCAAAGTTGGCCGAGTTGTAGAATTACCATCATTTTTACTAGTTCATTTACTATTATAGTCTAAATAATAATTATAACTTACGGTTCCACAATAAATTCTTGTTCAATCAGTCCAATTATTAGTTCCATTAACTATATTATCATAATTTCAATTGTCAAATTGCCATTTCCGATCACATCCGCTATCAAAAACAGAAGTATCAGAAGTACTTACTTCTTGCCATTGTGCGTTTTGCACCAACCTATTTCGTTTTGCAGCAGTCAACGTTTCACCTGCTCCGACGTAGAGTGCCGCTGGACTTGTACCATCCACTGTCAGTCAACTAGAGGAAGAATTCCGTGCTTTTATTAAGTAAAATCCAAATCATATTACAAGAAAAAATCATAGTCCCAAGACTATTCATTTAACAAATATATCCAAGTACTTTTTCATTATTTATTTAAAGTTATTATATAAATTTTTTTTAAATTATAATAATTTGTTTTATAAATACAAGATAATTTGTTTTATAAAAATCTTGATATTTAAACAAAAATTGATATAGTGATAACATACTTTAAATAATAAAAACAAATTATGAAAAAACTTTTTAGACGACTAATTTATATACATTTCTATATAATGGCAAAATTAGTCTTGTTTTTCAAAAAACCTTACATTATACTCTTCGTATGATGAGAAAATAAAGCTTTTCTGAAAGAGAAATTTAAAACACAAGCTATCAAAGCAAAATTTGACATCTGGGAAAAACAAAAACCTTACAACACATGCTTTGGAATCAATCTTACAATACTTAATTCATTCAGTGCGTATGGTGACGTATGATGATGGTTTGGTATATACTTTATGTCATTTTTCAAATTTATCAAAGCATTATTTTCCTACCCAAGATACCTCTTCCTAGAATGATGAATAGATGAAAGTTGAGAAGCAAAAACTTTTTTGGGACTGTTCAGACCAAAAGTTATTGTCTTTGGAAACGTAGACCACAGCTTCAACGACGATACTGCCACATTCAATATTATAGAAAAAGAATTTGGAGTACTGGTAAGTTATCTAAATAGTAAATCAGAATGATATGAAGATATCCAAAAACAATGAAACATTGAAGAAATCATAGATCTTATCAAAAATTGAGAAAGATATTTTGGCGTAGTAGCTGCTCAAAACGAAAGAATACAAGACGTAGTAAACAAACTTATAAGAAAGACCAAACTTATCCCATAGTAAGTGCACAAAAACAGTCAATAACTATTTATATATTATTGGTGTATTCGAATATAATATATAAAATCAACATTTCTAAAACCTTCATTTCGCTACATTCAAAGGGACATTGTATTTTTTAGTCGCAGATTCAAATATAATTAAAGAAATACAAAGAGCCAATGGCTCTACTATTCTATAAAATATAAATATGAAAAAAAATAATAATCTGAATAATACTTTACGAAGATTTATTTTAACCAAAATTTCAAAAAATAAAATCAAAAGCATATTGATAATTTTTAATATTTTTTTGATAATGTTTTTTAGCTGTCTGCTAATATTTTTTTACAATAATATAGAAAGCTATTTTATCAAAAGATTTGTCTGAACCTATGAAGATAATAGATTTGAAATTATTTCAAAAAAACAGTGAAACATTTTTAATCTCAAATGAGATGATAACGACAGCACTTTAAAAAAAGATTTCGCAGATCTTGCACAAGATCCAAATATCAAAGAATTATATAAATTCTTTATATTCCGCTATCCAGTGACCATAGAAATTAATCTGCTTGGACAGTCAATACAAACAGATATATTCGTTTTTGTGGCAGATGACAACGTTTTTACCAAATTCAATGTAAATAAAAACACTGACAAAATACCTGTATGAATAAGCAGTTCACTGATGGATTTTTATAATATGCAGGTAGCGGGCACCAGCGTTTTCCCAAAAATTTCCGAAGATATGCTCAAGTATGTTTGACTCAAAATATTATTTGGAAAGTCTACTTTTATAAATATGTGAGCAAACAATATAATATCAAAAGATGCTGAAGTCATGGCATCAGATACTATTTTCCCGATGATAGGCATCACAATACCCTACTCACAGTTTGAAAATCTAAACATGTCATGAACTCAAGACATATCACTTTACAGAGCTGTATGATATGTCAAAGATCCTAATTATATTTCAAATATTGAACAAAAATACTGACAAAATTATACTGTAAACTTCCCACAAAAAAGTATAAACCAGATCAGACAAAGTCTTTTGGTTGTCAGACTAATATTTATTGCTATAATAATCGTTTCATTGTTTATATTCCTAAATTTCATTATATATTCAGTGTATTTTATGATAGATACCAACAAAGAAATATTTAATGTCTTTAGACTGCATGGAGCCAGCAGAATTACACTGCTCAAAATAATTATTTATGAAGAGATGATTTATATATTTGGTGCACTGATATTGCTTTTTATAGTAAATTTTGTATGGTGAAAATATATCGTAAGCTATATAAATAACTTACTTACCCAAAAATATTTTATAAACTTTAACTTTATAAATCTTTCTTCTTTAGCACTCTCCTCTGTCGTAGCTGGATATATTGTTTTACTACTAATCGTGGTCGGAGCCGTAAGTTATAAAGAACGAAATAAAAAATTTTTAAATTAATTTTTCACGTTAAAAAAGCAATGGAAAAAGAGATACTCCAAAGACTTGAAGCTATAGAACAAAGAAATAAAAAAGTAGAATTGGACAAAGCCCGAGAGACAAGCCGACAAAGGAAAATTATAATTTCCATTTTGACTTATATTGTAATTGTAATATTTTTCTATTTTGCCTGACTTACAAATCCTTTTATTAATGCTATTGTTCCTACTATATGATTCCTACTTTCCACAATTTCTCTAACTTTCTTCAAAAAAATATGGATTAAAAAAATATCTAAATAAAAAAAGCCGCACAAAACAACACTGGGCGGCTTTTCGTTCTAGCCAAATACCTAGAACTATCAAACTATTCGCAGGAGCTCAAATCCTCTTTTGGGGAAAATCCCCTCCCCATCTCTCGCTTAACTCGATAAGATATTTACGAGATGCAAGATAATCAGCACAAAGCCGAACTATCTCGGGATCAGTTGTCTGGTACCCCTCAACTTCTTCCCCATCTTTAAATTGAGGAGTCCAAAGGATAGCACTTCTTTCAACAGGCATAAAAGAAAAAAACCTCCAAATCAAATTTGAGGTAAAACTATAATTAAATTTTTTATTTTTTCAAGCAATTGTATAAGAAATTTCAATCCATTAATAGTCTGAAGTAAAAAAACGATTTAAACTATATTTATAGAAATCTTAAAATACAATATCAAAAAATATGGCGTAAAAAATTATTATAAATTGTATCTACGTATTTTCTTAACATAGGAAATTATTTATTATAATCTATAGCAAATTTTTCAATCACTTCCTTCAATTTTTTTAAAATATCTAGTGTAAAAGGATTTTCCAAATTTCATTTTTCAACATATTCAAAATATTCCAATTCAGTTTTATCATAAGATAGTTCTCTATAAGTATATTCTACATAATAATTTGACTGTAAATTCATTAATACAAATTTTTTGTTTAGGTCAAAATCTATAACTTTATAGTAATTCCAAACTCAATCATTTCAGCAATTTTTATAAATAGTATCTATTTTGGGCGGATATTCTTCTGCTACACTTCTTTAACGACTGATTCTATCCATAAATGTGTATTATTAGGATTAATTGTAAATTCAAAAACATCTTTTATGGGCAAATCAATTATAATACTTATTTTATTTTCTTTCATTAAATATATAGTTATATGAAAACATAAAACCTAATTATTTTAATAATAATTTACAAGTTAGATTCTTGTCATTTATTATCAACTCTATATCAAAATTTCTCTAGGTTTTGCCCCTTCTTGAGGTCATACTACTCCCCTGTCTTCCAGTATATCCATAATTCTAGCGGCCCTTGCGAACCCTATACCAAGTTTCCTTTGAAAAAGTGTAGCAGAAGCCTTCCTAGTGCTTTCTACTATTTCTATAGCTTGATTTACTAGATCATCATCACTGCCGTCTCCACTTACATCTCCACCAGCAGATTCAGCCTTGGCAGTAAGTATATTTATTATTTCAGGGAGATAAATATCTTCTTCTGATATTCATACCATATATTTTTCTTTTATTTCATTGACTATTTTTTCTGATTCTCCAGTTTCTATAAATGGTGCTTGTATTCTGATAGGAAATTTATTTTTGGGATCTACGTAAAGAAGATCTCCATATCCGACCAAATCTTCAGCTCATTTCATATCAAGGATTGTCCTGCTGTCTATCTGCGATACTACAGAAAAAGCAATCCTGGTAGGAACGTTAGCTTTGATAAGTCAGGTAATCACATTTACAGAAGGTCTCTGTGTAGCAAGGATAAGGTGCATTCATACAGCACGTGCTTTTTGGGCAATACGTGTGATAGATTCTTCTGTCTCTTTCTTTTTGCCGGACATCATCAAGTCAGCAAGCTCATCTATGATAATAACTATACGATACATTTTTTCAGCTTCCGGCACCTTTTCATTATATTCATCAAGATTTCTAACTTTATGTTCTTTTAGTTTAAAATATCTTTCTTCCATATGGTCTACTGCTCGCTTCAATACTTTGACAGCCTTGTCTGACTGTGTAATAATAGGAGACAGCAAATAAGGTATTCATTCATAAAGTCAAAGCTCTACCTGTTTTGGATCTATCATTATAAATTTAAGTTCACTAGGAGTGTTTTGATATATCAAAGATGTGATAAAATCGTTTACTCATACAGACTTACCTGATCATGTAGCTCAAGCTATAAGCAAATGCGGCATATCTTCCAGAGATTTAATAAAGAGAGTTCAGTCTATAGATTTTCCTATAGCAAGGTTTGTATAGTTTTTCTGCATTCCCATAGTAAAATCACTAGATTGTATAATCTCTCTAATTCTTACCATTTGAGGCAGTGGATTTGGGATTTCTATTCATACGTAGCCTGTACCTGGAATAGGTGTAAGTATTCTGAGAGATTTTGTTTTGATAGCCAAAGCAAGGTCTTTTTTATAATTTTCTATTTTGGAAATTTTTACACCTGCATCAGGTTCTATTTTTATCTGTATAACTGTAGGTCAGATATTAAATCATTTTACTTCTACTTTAATATCAAATTCCTCAAGTTTGGATTTTATTGCCAAAGCTTTTTCTGTCAAAACTTCTTCATCTTGAGGACTGATCTCTTTAACCGCAGAACTCTTCAAAATTTCATAACTAAAAGTAGGTTTGGATCCATTAAATATTATCTGTGGCTTTCTAGCCTGCTCTTTTTCAGCAACTTTTTGATTAAACCTTTCTTTGATAAGATTTTTTAAACTGCTTACTCCAGCATTTTCATGTCTGGACTCGGTTGGAGCTTCATTATCTTCAGACATTGAGATATTATTTTCTACTGTTACTTCTTCAGTGTTTTTCTTGTCTTCTTTTTTTGATTTAGATGATTTTATCATATCTCATATCATCCCAAAAAGACTTCATTGTTTATCTTCATCTGCAGCAGCTGCAACCACGTTCGGATTAATTTCATTTTCTGTAGCAAAAACTTTTTTCTCTGGTTTGACAGCTTTTTGTAATTTTTCCTTAATATCTTTTTTTGTAGCAGATTCATCATCTTCTGCCTCCTCATCTCCAAGTTCAAGTTGTATTT
>CALFEN010000103.1 GCA_937950065.1 uncultured bacterium
GTTTTGAAGTTTTGACAGGATCTTATGGTAAAGACAAAAATCATATTTATTATTGAATAGATATATTAACATGAGTAGATGTCTCCACTTTTAAAGCACTAAATCCTTTTTTCTCAAAAGATAAAAAAAATGTTTATTTTTGAAACAGAGTTTTGAAATGAATGGATTCATCTACTTTTCAACTTTTAGGTTGATATTATGTAAGAGATAAAACCCATATATATTTTACCAATATGGTAGTAGAAGGCGGAGATTTGGATTCATTTGAAGTATTGAGCAGTCCTCAATGAAATGCGATAGAGAAGGGGTTTTATGGCATGGAATTGCAGCCTTTTGGTTGAGGTTATGCTAAAGATAAAACCCACGTATATTTTTGAAATAGGATAATACAGTGAGCCGATCCAAAAAGTTTTAAAATATTAAATTCATTGTACGCAAAAGATAAATCTCATGTGTATGCCTGAAATAACATATTAACGTGAGTAGATGCTGCTAGTTTCAAAATATTAAATTCGATATATTCCAAAGATAAAAATAGTGTTTATATTTGAAGTATGCTTTTAAAATGAGCGGTTTCTTCTACATTTAAGATTTTGACGTGAATGTATGCAAAGGATTCTGTGAATGTATATTTTTGAAATAGGATAATACAGTGAGCAGACTCCAAAACGTTTAAAATGATTGATCTTTATAGGGCTAAAGATAAGAATTATACATATGAAAATGGTGCTGTAAAAAAATAATTTTACTTAAATGTATATAATATGAAAAAGTATTTATTACTGTTTTTGTTTCTTTTTGCTGTGTGATGCGGTAAAAATTGAGATAATACATCAGATCCAAAAAATGATTCTAATATTTTAAGTTGAGATAAATCTAGTTACATAGAGGATATTCCCCAAGAGATAGCAGAAACCTGAATTGTTGGAACTTGAAATATTGATGACAAAGCAAGGTCTTTGAGCGGAACCACATCCAAAGATAGTGCTAGTGAGCAGGTTTCCAATGATGGAGTAAATAAAATTAACAATCTGGAACAGTTTGATAAAGAACTTTCTGATCAACTTGAAGATACAACATGATGAAATTCAGATACCATGACTTGAACGTGACAAAAGATTATAGGGAAAAATTTTACCAAAGATTCAAAAAATATATATTATAGATGAAATGTGTTGTCATGAGCAGATGTCTCGACTTTTAAACTTTTATTATCTACGGATTCTTATGTATATGCCAAAGATAAAAATCAAATATATATTTGAGGAAATGGTTCTGTTTTTGGAGTTCAATGATCTGATCCGTCCAGTTTTAGAGTAGTAGACGGATATTATGTGAAAGATAAAAATCATGTCTACGCTCCAAATAAAGTGGGAATTTATAAAATAGAATGAGCCGATCCAGCTACGTTCCAGACTATAACAGATTATAATTTATCAAAAGATAAAAATCATGTTTACGTATACAATATAGTGATAAAATGAGCAGACCCAGCTACTTTCCAAGTTTTACGGACAGATGGAAACGTGATTTACGCGAAAGATAAAAATCAGCTGTATTTTGGTAAAGATAGTGCTTGTTATCCATTTCCTCAATGAGATTATAATACTTTCCAAGTAATAGATAAAGCATATGCAAAGGATAAGAAGAATATATATCGGCAGGGAGATGTTGTAAAATGAGCCGATCCAGCCACGTTCCAGATTATAAATGATGATTATGCTAAAGATAAAAATCACGTCTATAAAGGTGATCAGACACAAACTTGAGTTGATCCAAATACATTCACACCTGGAGGATAAAAAATTGATATATTAATTTTTTTCTATACTATAAAGTTTTTTGAGGTTTTAATAAAAAATATTATTTTTAATTGTATTTTATTTGAATTTATTTATAAATATAAATTATCATTTATTAATTTACTGTCGTATTTATGTACAAGAAACTAACATTGGAGCAGGTGAATCATATAAGTACTTCTTTTTTTAAAAATTTGCAAAATCTCTATAAAAATCAAAGATATCAAACCTTAAAAGAGTTTCTTAAAGATATTTGGAAAAATTGAGACGAAGTTTATTTTTTTGAATCAGCAAGTCCTGTTTTTAAATTTACTAAAAAAGGGGATATATATATTATCACTGATGAAGTTGAAAAAATAGAAATTGAGATGAATCTAGAAGAATTAAACTCTATGCATAGGTTTTTGAAAGATGACAAAAAGGTAGTAAAGATAAAGAAAGATAATAAAACTATATTGGAGAGTTTACTTGAAGATTTTAGTGGTTGAAATTTTTGTAATATCAATTCAAATCCTTATATAGTCTATGATATTGAAACAATTTGAGATATTAATAATCTCAAAAAAATGAAATTTATGCTGTGATATAGTGCTTTGTCCCATGATGATCATAAGGAAAATGTAAAATATAAGTTAGTATCTCAAGATAGTTTAAAGAGATTTGTAGATTATTTACTGGAATTTGACTGATATATAGTAGGTTATAATAATATATATTTTGATAATCCTGTGATAATATATAATGTTTGATACACAGATAACGAAATAGAAATTTTGAATAAAAAAAGTATAGATCTATTTTTATTTATCCGAAATATGACAGGCAGAAGAATGGGTCTGGACAAAGTTTCAAGTGCCTTGATATCTATTTCCAAGACTCTATCATCCTGACTTGAGTGAACCAAGCTTCTCATAGAGTATGAAAAAACTTGAGATAAAAAATTTCTTACCAAAGTCCAGAATTACTGTAAAAACGATGTGAGAATGACTTTGGGAGTCATGCTTTACTTGATGAAATACCAAAACCTTTATCTTGATGGTGAAGAGATAAATTATGAAATATCAGATCTTATAAAATTTTGAAATTATGAGAAAAACAAAAAATCTAATAGTGAAGATAATCTTCAAAATATTTTTGTAAATTAATTTAAAAAAATGGATATTATATCAGAACTAAAATATTTTTATGATCTACAGGCACAGGATTTTCACGAAACCAGAAAGAAATTTTGGCCAGAATTTGATGTTATACTAAAAAATATCAAGAATATAGATAAAGATAATTTGAAGATTCTTGAGCTTGGCTGTGGGGCTTGAAGATTTTACGGTTTTTTAAAAAATAATCTAAAGAAGGATTTTGAGTATATAGGTATAGATTTATCAGAAAATCTTATAACTATAGCTCAAAACGAATATCCTGATGGTAAATTTTTTACACAGGAAATGAATGAATATATGTCTCAAATTAAGCAGCAGGATTTTGATATAGTAATACTTATAGCTTCTTTTCAGCATTTGCCGAATTTTAAGGAAAGGCTGCTTTTATTGAGAAATATCTATAGGATACTAAACTATGGAGGGCAGATAATAATGATAAATTGGAGTTTTTCCAAATGGTTTTTCAAAAAATATTATTTTGAGATGTTAAAATGAACTGGCAGAAGCCTCATAACTTTGGGTAAATATAAATACAACGATCTTTTTATTCCATGGAAAGATAAAAATAAGAAAAGATTTTTTAAGAGATATTATCATATTTTTACACATTCGGAGTTAAGAAAACTTTTTTTACAGAGTGGGTTTATTATCAAAACTTTAAACTATGTAGATAAGTCTGGGTTAGAAAAAAATACTTTTACTGATAGTAGAAATTCCTTTATTATTTGAGAAAAAGAGGTGATATACTAAAAAATTATATTATGAGAGAAAATTTCTTTTTAGCAAACTCCATATGGAGAATAAGATCAATAATATTCAAGTTCATGTATAAATCGCTTCCAAATTCCATAATTTACTTACAATTCCAGCTAATACTACAAAAATAATTCCGAATAAATTTAAAAATAACGAATCGATAGACGTAACTGTAGCTCTACTTTGAGATTTAATAGTATGTTGAATTTTTGCATCATTAAGGGTTCTCAAAGGAGAGATAATAAAATATGATAGCATTAAAAATAGAATCATAGGGATGCTTGGAGACATACCAACAAAAATTAAAAGTATTCAACTTAAAAGAGGAAATAACCAAAAAATTCGATTTGAATTTTTAAATTTATGAGCATATTTTGACCCAATAGCAGAAACTCCAAAGTATATGGTCGCCAGAAATCCGAAGTAAAAAAGAGGGACTTTTATAAGTTCATAGTATAGCTGATCAAATTCTTCTAAATTTCGAAATATTGAGATACCTAGAGAATACAAAAGAAGATAAAATAATTTATTATTATTTTTTACTTCCTTATAGGCTTCCTTTATATGATCAATGTAATGAATATCTTCAGTTGATTCTACTTTGCGGACTTCTTTGATCAAAGTAGCAAATATAGAGGATAAGAGAAGCGGAATTATAGAAAGAATGAGGGTCCATTCAAGACTATAATGAGCGATAATTCCCCCTAAAGCCACTGAAAGAGCATTGCCGACATATAAATAAAATTTTTTCTTTCCCAAAATTTTTTCGTAATTTTCTTTTTTATTATAGTATACTATATGATCATAAAGTAAAGCTTCGCTAGTGCCAGATACAAATGCGCTTCCAATACTCCAAAAAACAAATCCAAGTCCATAAAGATAAATATTTCCTTTTGCAAAAACCCATATAATAAAGCAGAAAGATTTTATAATGGGAGCAATAACTAATAGTTTTTTACGACTCCAGTGATCAGCAAGAGCTCCTGAAGGGATTTCTAAAATAACTGATACAAAAGCCCACCATGCAAGAATTAGAGAAATTTCGAAGGGAGAAAGCCCATTTATACTAAAAAATACTGTATAAATAGCATATGCGAATATAAAGTCATACAAAGACGAGCTTATAAGATAATTTCTAATAAATGATTTATATTCATTTTTCATATTTCATAATAGCTATTTAAAATTGTAAAAACATTTATTTTTTGTTTTTTACAAAACATAATATATTCATTACTGATAATTGTTGGAGTATTGTTCCAAAATTTTTAATATTTCATTTTTCTTGGGATATCATTTTAGATAAAATCAATTTTGATTCCGATATAATTCTATAAATTTTATTTATCCAAAACGTTCATATTTCATACAGATCTGTGCAGAGGATAGATAAAACTTCAGTGCGGAACAGTATTATTCTATAATTATTTTCTCCAAGTTTTTTTATTTTTTTCAAAAATTTTATAAGTCTTTTTAAAATAGGGTCTTCCCCAGTTGACAATGTATTTAACATCGTTATACTGACAATAT
>CALFEN010000104.1 GCA_937950065.1 uncultured bacterium
AAAATTTATGGTCTTATCAAATCATTCATTTGAGACAGCAAGTTCAAAATTGTCTGATGCAGAATTGATTATTTTTTTCTTCATTTTAATTTAACTTTTTAATATCTTAATTTAGTATCGATAATCTTTATTATCGATACTAAATATATAATCTTCTTTTATATAAAATCAACTCTTTTTTTTTAACCTAAAGGATATGAACTTGAATAAATCTTTTGATTTGGATAATTTTTTTTCAACAATTCTATATCTTCTGGTTCCATTTCCCAGCCAATACTTCAAAGATTTTCTTTAATATGGTCAGCAGTACTCATTTTGGTAAGAGTTGTGATATTACATTGCGAAATTAGCCGATTTAAGGCTATTTGAGAATATGTCTTTGAGTATTTTTGAGACAAAGACTTTAATATATCATTTTGAGGACTTGCAATTTCTCAATATTGTAGAGGTCTCCATGCTTGCATTATTATATCATTGTTTTGGCAATATTCATTTAATCAGCTAATTTCAGGTTCTCTAAAAATCAAATTATAATGACATTGATTTAAAACAATTTTGGCATTGGAAAAAGACTGTGCAATCTCCAGTGTCTCTTTTTTAAAATTACTTACGCCTATATTTTTTATTAATCATTTGTCGTACAAAAAATTCATTGCTTCCATAGTTTCTTTTATATCTATCTCTGGATTGGGAGCATGTATCAAATATAAATCAAGATAATCTGTTCACAGTCTATCCAAAGTATTTTCCAAAGCTTTTATAAGATCTTCATAATGAAGATGATTTTTGAATACTTTGGAAATTATAAATAAGTCTCTTCTAGAATAATTTTTTATAGCTTTTCAAACTAATTCCTCACAATGTCAGTCTGCATATATTTCTGCTGTATCTATTAAAGTTATTCATATATCAATAGATCTTCTAATATCATCTATATATTTTTGGTCTGGAGCAAATTCTACATCAGGATGTCATCACATTTTCCATGTACCTAATCACAACGCAGGTATACTAAATCAATTTTTTAAAGTTTTATTTATCATGGATTAATTTTTCAGGTAAAATTTAATAAAATATAATAAAGATAAAAAGAGTTATTTCAACACTAAAACGCTTGAAATATTTTACCAAAACATTATAAAGATTTTATTTATTATTAAGTTATTTTTATGCTAAAAGATTTAAATTTTGTAGCATTTGATTTTGAAACTACAGGCGTAAATATAGATACAGACGAGCCTATACAAATATGAATCATTAAATTTGATAAAGACTTTAATATTATAGACAAGTTTAGCTGCTATATCAAACCAAGAAAACCTATCAAAGAACTAAAAAACATCGTAGCATTTCTTACGGGTATAAATATAGAAGACTTGCAGAAAGCTAAATATTTTGAAGATGTTTTGCCTGATATAAAACATTTTTTTGATGAAAATACTGTTATATTGTGACATAATATAAATTTTGACATAAATTTTATGAAAAAGTATCGGGAACTCCCCTATTTCGCAGAAATAGACACTTTTTTATTAGCCAAAATTATATTCCATTTTTTACAAAGTTATGCTTTGGAAATCATAAATGAAGTAATAGACGATAAAAATATAGAATTTTTGAAAAATATGCAAAATCAACTAGGTATAACTCAAACAGCACATGATGCCTTTTTTGATAGTTTTGGTTGTATCAAAATTTTTTATTACTTCATTTCACAGCTGGAAAAAATTTTGTGAGAATATCCTTATATCGTGGATTTTATTTCAAGGTCAGAGAGTTTTTATTCCAAAATTTTGGATATAGAAATTTTAAAAACAAATTTTTTATCTAACATTGCAAATGAAAATAAATCAAACAGGCAATGCCTGTTAAGTAGGCAATATATAAGCGGATATTATCCGCTGCCGGCGTTGACAAAGAATATTAAAAACACAAAAAAAATATTTGTAAAAGACGCTGTGGATTATAGCAATTTCAAAGACAAGAGCAAAATCTTTGTATGAAATACGGACTTGTCTATACTGTTGCAGAGATTAGTCTGATGAAATGAAAAACTAGTGCTTGCTTTTGCTAGTAAATCCAAAATGACCATAGCAAGAAAACTTTTGGCGGACGCAGGGATATCATCTATATGATATTTTACAGAAAATCTTATTTTTGATCAGGAAAACGTAAAAAAACTTTTATCCAAAAATAAATACAGGGACTTTGAAATAAACTTTTTGGTGAAATATATTTCTCATTATATACAAGAAATAGGGATTTTGGATTTGAACTGTATAGAAGATTTTAGAGTTTATGATTTTCTGACTCAGACCAAAGAAAAGACTCTGCCAAACATAGTGCTTGCCCAACACGAAAGTCTTTTTCAGGCAATAAAAACCAAAGACTTGTCTTCTCACAAGATTCTTTTTTGGGACGTGGACTGGTGGTACCAGAGTTTTAGCAAGTATATCAACAAAACCTATGATTTTTATTATCTGATAAACGACTTGGAAAAATTGATATACAAAAAATCTTTTGGTAAAAAATGAATAAAGAACCTGACAAATTTTTATAATTTTTTACTTATCTTTGTATGAGTGCTCTTTGGCGAGATTACAGATAAATTCAAAATTTACTCTACAAGCAAGATGGAAATCTGACCTATGAGCAATGATATAGATTTTCACAAAACAAACAATATGCTATATGAATTTAGTACACATCTGGAAAATATTAAATCAGAACTTGAAGAAGATGAGTTCATAGAATTTAGTCAAAACCTTGCGGAGTATCTGGATCTTTTTGAATCAATGATAATGATTTCTATCAAACTTTATAATAATGATGATTTTTATTTTGTTTTTAACAGGCAGGACAATGTAATAAACTATCAGGAATTTTTTTATACTTTATGAAAAAACTTTGTTTTGTTTCTTACTAATTCTACTACGGAAAACGCGATAAAACTTGATGAAACTTCCACGTTTAGCAAGATAAAAAATATTTCCAAGATTTCTAAACTTGATAAAGTTCTGGAACATATAACAAAATATGAAAACGTTTTTATTCTTTCTACAAATAAACTCAAATCTAATGAGCTTTTTGAAGAGATAGTCAAACTTGATTTGCACAAAAAATATACAGTTTTGGCAGAAAATATTACCTGATGAGTAGGCAAATCCCTATTTTACGCTAAAAGAAAAAATAAAAAAATTATTATCTGATGATATGAATTTTTGATGAGCATCTTTTCGGAGCAGATAAACCTGGATAACATTGTCTTATATTATCGGAGCTGAACTATGGAAAAACAAATAGAAACTGATATTATGTTTTATTAATAAACTCATCTCACAAAGCAGAAAAAATTGCTATATTTTGAGGATCAAAAGGATATCAAACATCAAATCTTCATTCAGTAATATCTGGAGAAATTACCATATCATTATCTCACAAATTTTCAAAAACAATATGTCATCATATATAATTTGTGTCAGTTTGTATAAGTACTTTGAAACTATCATCATCAACGCTATACTGTCTATCCGAATGAGGATACTGGTTTCCAGACATAAATCAGTCTGTTACGAAAAAATTTCTTCATTTGATATTCATAGCTCATCACCTAAATGCTTTTGTGGAACAGACAATAGCATCCAAAACACTGTATCAGCCTCTAAACGTAATTTTAGAAAGAACTTTTTTTCCTCTTTTTATTATATTTAAGGGGATAATGGCTGTTCACAATATTCTTAAGTTTGTCTCATATCTTGTATTTATATCATTGAATGTAAGTTTTTTCAATTTTGTATTTCACAATTCTACGTCAGGATATTTTGTTTTGTATATATCTAAGATAATATTCTTTATAATGTTTTCGTCTATTTTTCAGTTTATTATCAAATCTTTGGTCTGGTATTGTTTTATTTTTGCGTAATATTCTGCATAATTTTCTATTATAAAAGTTTTGATATCAATGATTTTTCAATTTATCTCAAAATCAAATAAAAATGGTGTCATAGTTCATAAAACAATATGAAAATTATCCGACATATTTACTTTGTCTCATCACAGCAACATAAAATCAAAATATTTCTGATCGTAATTTCATGTAATAAATAATATAGCTAACATTGCTCAAATACTGTTACCTACGTATTCACAAGGTCTAAATCCTCTATCAAATAAATCTTTTAGTATCTTATACTGTATCACTCACAAAAGAGCTCCACCAGCCAATCACAAAGATATCTTTTTTTCTTGCATAGATAAAATCTTTGCTACAGCTTCTTGATATTGTTGATTGTTTTGGACAAGTCTTTCAGGGTCTCATCCGGAATTAAGTCTAATTTTCATTTCTTGATAGGATTCAGTTAGCTTTTGGAGTAATTGCATAGTTATTCTTTTTAATAAAGATATCAAGTATTATATATAAAAGTTGTAGACAAAGTCAATATAAAGAGAATCTAATTTTTTTTAAAATTTGAATAATTAAAAAAACCTGCTTTAAAAGACAGGTTTATTTATAGTATAAATATTTATTTAGGTTTATTAGCTTTTATCTCTATTCCTAAATCCCTGAGTAATTTTGGATCTACTTCGCCAGGGGCATTCATCAAAAGATCTTGAGCTTTACCGTTCTTTGGGAAAGCTATCACTCATCTGATATTTGGTTCATCTCTAAGCAACATCATAATCCTGTCTATACCAGGAGCAAAACCACAGTGTGGAGGAGATCCATACTGGAAAGCTTCATAAAGTGCTGGAAAAGATTTTTTTACTACTTCCTCATCGTAGCCGCACATCCCAAAAGCTTTGAGTAAAATTTCAGGATCATAGTTTCTAACTGCTCAAGAGCTTAATTCGTATCCATTACAGATAATATCATACTGATAAGCTACAATAGAAGCAGGATCTACTTTATCAAAATCTTCTACAGTGCACTGCGGCATAGAGAAAGGATTATGAGAAAATTCCCATTTATCATTTTCCTCGTCCCATTCACAGAAAGGGAAATCCACTATCCATGCAAAAGCCATTATATTTTTGTCTGCAAGGTTAAATATATCCCTGAGTTTGAGTCTGACAGCTCCGAGTATTTCAGAGCCTTTCCTGCTGTCTCAAGCAGAAAAGAATAATATATCTCAAGTCTTGCATCATGTCTTTTCTTTTAATTCATTTATTTCCTTTTCAGAGAAAAACTTGATAATAGGAGACCTTGGTCAAGCTTCTTCCCAGATAATATATGCAAGTCATTTTGCTCATTTTTCTACTGCAAATGCGTTGAGGTCGTCAAGTTCTTTTCTTGAAAGAGATTTTCATTCAAGTTTTATAGTTTTTATAGCTCATTTTGGATCTTCCAGCACACTTTTGAATACGCTAAATTCTGTATTTTTAAAGATTTCGGATACATTCTGGATCTTCATACCAAACCTGAGATCAGGTTTATCACTTCCGTATTGCTCCATAGCGTCAGCCCATTTTATTTTTGGGAAATTATCCCAAGGGATTCTCTTTTGAGGAGCAAATTCTTTTACAAGTTCATAAAAAAGCGGTTCCATATAATTATGAAATTCGTCCTGTGTCATAAAAGAAGTTTCTACATCAAGCTGGTAAAACTCTCCTGGTGATCTATCAGCTCTAGCATCTTCATCTCTAAAACAAGGTGCTATCTGATAATATTTATCAAAGCCTCATATCATAATAAGCTGTTTGTATTGTTGTGGAGCTTGAGGCAATGCATAAAATTTTCATTTGTTTAATCTACTAGGGACTAGGAAATCTCTTGCTCACTCTGGGGAAGAACCTGTAAGTATAGGAGTCTGTATTTCTACAAAACCTTCTTTTTGGAACCATTTATGCAAAAAATGTATAAATTTGGAACGGAATAAAATATTTTCTTTGAGACTTTCTCTTCTGAGGTCTATATATCTGTATTTTAGTCTGATATCCTCCCCTACTTCATCTGCATATTCATCTACCTGGAAAGGCAAAACATTAGCCTTGGATATGACCTTGATAAAATTTCATACTATTTCTATTTTGCCTGTAGATATATTAGGGTTTTCCAGTCAGTCTGGTCTTTGAGATACTTTACCATGTATAGTGATTACATACTCGTTTTTGAGAGTATCAGCTATATCAAAATTTGCCTGGTCGTGTGCCGGATCAAAGACTACCTGTGTAATTCAGTATCTATCCCTGAGGTCTATAAATATAAGTCCTCAGTGATCTCTTTTGGAATGCACCCAGCCTGCAAGTTTTATTTCCTGTCATATATTTTGCTCTGTAAGCTCTCCGCATGTATGTGTACGATATTGCATTTATTTTTTTATTATTTTTAAAATCTTATTCATCTTTATTCATTCAAGACAATAAAGTATATATAATCTTTTTTTGCTCCTGTTCAAGAGTTTTTGCATCTATAATTAGCTTTGTAGTTCTTCTTGTATCATTATCTATTCACGTAATACTAATTATTCATTCTTCTTTTTGATACTCTATTATAAGCTTATTGGTATATCAGTCTTCAGTTCTATAAGTTCATCAAGGAATATCTTGATGATCAAGATTATTTCAAGATAATATATCAAAAACGGCTTTTCCGGTTTTTTTGGTTATGGCTATTCATCAGCTTGCAGGTCATGCAAGAAATTTGAAACCAGCCATTCATTTATCTCACCACAGAGCAATCAATGCATCTCAATCGGGAGCTCTTCTAAATATTATTGATCTTCTCTTGGTATCATCAAAATCGATTCTTAATTGATCCATCTAAAATATCTAGAAATAAATAGTAGCTAATTTATTACATTTTTATTGAAACTTTCAAATCAAAGATTTTGAGAAGTTCATCTAATTATTTGATTAGAATATATATTACAAAGTAACGCATACAATACATCTTTTTGATAGTCATCAAGATCTGAAAAGAGTATTTTTAAGCGGGATTGTATTCATTCTCATATATCTCACGTAAAAGTAATACTTCACTTTTTATAATCCAATACAAATACTTTCTCATTAGAATCTTTTTGGGTATAAATCCCATAAGGGATATCTATGTCTTTTATAAATTTAGGAATATTTTCAAATATATCTCTATCAAGTAATATAGACAAAATAGTTCTTCATATATTATCTGTAATAATTCCTGATTTAGGGTCTTTTTTAAAAACAATAGGACATAGCCCTTTATCCCCATCAAAAGTCATAGCAAATCAATCTGGAACATCAGTAAACATTATACGATCTTTCCCTCCTATACTCAAAGTTTCCATATTTGTTATATTAATAATTAGTCTTTCTTGATGGGGTGTTTGGTTTATCAAGCAAACAAAATCATGATTTGTGGTCACACAAAAGTATTGTAGCCAAACCATGTCTTACTCTATCCTCAATATCATTCAAACTATAGATAACAGCTATTTCGTTTCAATCCTCACAGATTCATTTTAGTGATATAATTTCGTTATCACTATTTATTTTTAATTTTCTACCTGCTAGATCTCTTATCTCAAACTCTCAAAGAGGTAGTTCTTCTTTTACTCCATGCCCTCTCAATACATCAAATATCGCTCCAGCCATTCATCCGCTACAAAACGTAAACCTACAGCTATCCCTTCATTTAAACAATTCCAGATAATAATTTCCATTTTCTGAACCTATAAGTATATTTCTCCCTAGATTTCACTGCATATCCAAAAAACTAATTTAGTAAAGTTGAAAGTTCATTTATAATGTTTTGTGTCATACTATTTAATCATATAATTACCTCCACATCTTCATTATCTATTTTTCATCTTAATTTTATAATTTTATCATCTATTTCCACAGACAAAGTGTTTCAGTTATCATCAGTAATCTCCTGTGTTCATTGTTTTAAAGCTTTTTGTGCATAATCTTCATCAAGTATATCTGCTATAGTATCAGAAAATTTTCATTTGGAAAATACAAATCTTAAAACTTTATCAAGACCTAGTAACTCCAAATATGATTTTCAATTATCCCTCCCGATAGTAATATTTTTTCAAATAGTCTTTTTCATTCTATAATTTATTTAGATCTAACATTTTTCATCATTTTTTTCCTAAGCCAACCTGAAACTGGCACTTCTACGAAATCAGTACCTCCACTTGGAAGTTTTACATATCTAAAACCATCTGGATCTACTCTTAATCTTGTTTCCCAGCATATTTTCCTTCCTCTCAAAAACCGTGTATAATCACGTCCTTTAGGATTTGTTTTTACTCATACTATACCAAGTTCTTTGGCCTCTTCCAATGATGCTAATTTTCTTTTTGGATATTCAAATCTTTTAGTTCCTTTGAGTCTAGATGCCTGTTTTTGTAATTGTGCTTTTTTTGCGGCTATTCATTTCTTATTTGTTCTTGCTGCCATTTTTTCAATATCAAAAATATATAAAAGTTTTTTATTTATACTGATTTTAAAATTTTTTTCAATATATTTTGTTCTCTTATTTCTTTATTGGAGTTTTTGTTACATCATCTATTTGAAAAAAAGAAGAATCTATCTTATATTTATAGTTTTTATCTTTAAAATCATATTCTTGGTTATAATAATTTTCCTCAATCTCTAGAGTATCAAAATCCACACCTTCCAATCTAAAATTTCATACATATAAATCTTTACCGTTTGATATATATCGTGTAGGATTTGATTCTACAAATTTAAAATTCTTTTCATTTATTCAGGAAATTTCCTGTCCACAATAATATATTTTATTCTTACTTCACAAATAATATGA
>CALFEN010000105.1 GCA_937950065.1 uncultured bacterium
TCCTTAAATATGCGGTCAGCTATTTCATCGCCATTTAAATAAAATTTTACTTTGTCTGTACTAGGAGTAACAACCATTGCGATGTGAATTCGGTTTTGAGAACTTTGCTGTTTCGAAAAAACTACCTTTTCTGTTTGCCCTGAAGCATAGTATATTACTGTATTATTAGTAAAATTTCACAATATCCCGAATGTATTATTTCATGTTCATATTCTTATTAAGTTTCCATCTGCGGCTTTTGCTCGCAACATTACTGTAAATGAGAGGTTTGTAGAGATATAATTTGCTCCGCTTAATGCTCAATTCCATCAACTTCATATTTTCCCGTCAACGCCTCATCAGGCAGGTCATGATAGATTATCTTTTACTCATAGTGATCTATCTAAAAGAGGATCTGTCCCCAAAAAAGGATAAAATCATATAAGTCCATCTGTAGCATCACCACCTCATCTGAGTAATACAAAATCGCCACTTAATATTTTATCATTACTTGTCATATATCACACTAGTTCTGGATTGGCAGATAGATCCTGTTCAGAATCTGTAGTAACATCTTCAGCTGGAAGTTTGTCTGTTCCTCTGATAAAAACTCATATTTTGTGTCATTCGACCCTTGGATATCTTGCGGAATAATCAATGGCATTTACTGATGTTGTTAAATCTGACAAATTGTATTCTTTTCATTCCATCATGGACAATATACTATATTGTGTTTTGGTAATATCTACCGAATAAGTATAATATGTTTTATCAGATGGGTCTTGAACATCTCATCATATTGATAATGCTTTCTTTAATTGTTCATCAAATTTTCACTGATAAGAAATAGTTTTTGTGTCTCCGGCGTCTGTATATACAAATTTTCTCTTTTGAACGATGGGTTCACTAAATGTTTTATTACTGATGATTCGGACTTCCAATGCTGACTGTATAATGTTTGTATCTGAAATTCTTTTGCTGTCACGCGATTTAGCAATCCATTTAGTCAAAACTAGGAATGCAGATACAGCCAATATAGCAATAATCGCTATTACGATAATTAGTTCAACTAATGTAAAGGCTTTTTTTGTTTTTTTATACATTCTTTTTGTTTGAAAATTATAAAAAAGAATTAAGCTATTATACTATATTATAAGGATTTTTTCTAAATTTCAAGGGATTTTTTACAAATATGAAGATATTTTTTAAAAAGTAATAAAAAACCCGATATTACTCGGGTTTTTTGTGTCAATAGAATAATTATTATCTATTATTTTTCTATATCATAGAAGTTTTTAATTTCTGTTTCTGAAAGAGATCTTTGATAAAGTCTCACCTCGTCTATATTACCACTTGTTCCACCTATTGTAGTCAAGTAACCTGTAGTAGTTACATCATCAGGGAATGTTTGTGAATCTACCTGACTACCATTTACATACATGTATATCTTGTCATCGCTTGGGTTTACAACCATAGCAATTTGTACATAACTACTAGATGAAGATTGAGCTTTTGTAGATTCTACTTTTTTTGTGCTACCTGAAGCATAAAACGTAATATTGCTTGAATTTCCTGATATAGCAAATGCTACAGTTGATCATGAAGCTATTTTGATAGCATTTCAGCTCATATTATTAACCCAAAATATAACGCCTACCGCAGTTTTTCCGCTATTTGGATAAC
>CALFEN010000106.1 GCA_937950065.1 uncultured bacterium
TTTTCATTAAAATTATATATATTTATTTGGGACAGGTAAATGAAAAAAATAATATTTCTTATATGTTTATTATTTGTCTGATTTGGTTTCTGATTTGAGCAGACTTTTTTGGATAATCTCAAAAATAATGGTTTTGATACTGAAAGTTTTTTGAAGAATAAGGCTCTAAATCGTTATGAGCTTACCAGAGTTCTACTTCTAGGAGAATGTAATAGTTGTAATCTGCCAAGTCCTGAAATCAAACAAAGGCTCAATGAAAACTGGCTAAATAGTTTTAAATCAAATCCAATAAATAATTTTGAAGATATAATCTTTGAGAATACAAAATACGATAATACAGACTATTATTACTGTGTAGCTTATGCATGAGACAAAGGCTATATCTGATGATATGAAAAATCCAATCCTATTTGCTGATGAAGTTTTTGTGGATGAAACAATGCGACCAAATGAGATGCTGTCCAGATGTGAAGCAATGTTTTGGCACAGCACGTTTTCAATAATTATTCAGCCGACTGGAACAATATAAATGAATATTTAAACAATAACAAAGAAGTTTATAACAAATTTTCAGTATCTGAGCTTGCGACTTTGAACAAAGCCAAGTCTGCCTGCAACAGTTCTTCCTGCCAAATCAATGATACTCAAGAGCTCAACGTCTATATCAAATACTGTGGATATAATTTGCAAGCTTGCAGTTTTACTAATTTCCAGAATCTTTCTTCCGATCTCAAATGATATACTAATCTTCTTTATAAAGAAAACGTTCTCAATTATTCTGATTTGGAAAAAATCTCTGATGATGAATTAGCTACTCCTGATTTTGTTCTCAAAATATTGGAATGAATAGACACCAAAGCTGTCTGCAAATTTGACAGCGACTATGACAGAGACTGAGTAAACAATACTCAAGATAACTGTCCTTACGGCTACAATCCACTGCAAAAAGACACTGATAGTGATAAAATCTGAGATGCGTGTAGTGACGATATTGATGGCGACTGAATTAAAAATCCAAAATGAATAGTTGATGATAAATGAAATATAAATT
>CALFEN010000107.1 GCA_937950065.1 uncultured bacterium
GGGAAGTTTTTTATTACTTCAAAATCTCAATGTATGAGTTTGTCTTTATTTATTCAGCTTTTTTGACAAAGTTTTAGCATATTACTTGATATGTCTACTCATACCACGTCATATCAATGGTTTTTGAAAATCATCATATCTTTACCGCTGCCGCATCCAAGATCAAGTATTTTTTTTCATATAAAGAATTGTAAAAATTTGTCTATGAACTTTTGAGAATAATTATTATTATCTATGAAATCCTTTTGTTTTTTTCAGTTTTCGTCATAGATTTTTTGTACGAATTTTAAATATTTTTCTTCACTCATTTTTTTTGGAAAAAGATAAATTTATTTATTATATATTTTGGGGAAAGAAATTCAATATTTTTATTTACTTTGAGATAAGAGAATAAAGCACTTATTTTTATAAATAAAAAGCCTTACTTATTTTATCGTAGTGTTTTTTACTTGTCTAGATATGATGTTTTTTGTATAGTTGGAATTTTTAAAAATAAAAAAAACCAACGATGTTTTTATCATTGGCTTTTTTATAACTTGTATAGAATAATAGATTATTCGTTTACTGTAACTGTAGCGTCACCACTTGCAGCATCTGTTGTAGGAGCTGTAGCGTCGTCACCACTTGTAGTTTCTGTTGTAGGTTCTACAACTGTACCTGTAGCATCACCAGTTGTGTCGCTAGGAGTTGTAGGTTCTTCTGTAGGTTGCTCTTCACTAGGAGTTGTAGGTTGATCTGTAGGTTGTTCCTCGCTAGGAGTTGTAGGTTGTTCACTAGGAGTGTTTGGTTGTTCAGCTGGTTGATCAGTAGGAGCAGTTTCTGTAGTACTTGTTCCACAACCTGCTAATGTTAGTGAAGAAGCTATCACTAATCATGCGATTAATAGTTTTTTACTCATTTTTTTTATTATTAAAAATAAAATCTGATGCAACCAATAAAAATTTGCATCTTGCTTTGTATATTCTAATCAAATTATATATAATTTCAAGATATAATTTCAAAAAAATTATTTACAAAACTGAAAAAATAATTGATATATTTTTTTGATTTTTTTGGAATTATTATTATAATATATATATTTAGAAAAAAAAATAATATGAAAGAATTTATTAATATATTTTGAGAGTATTTTTTGAAGTTAATTTTCGCTGTAATCATTGTGGGTGTCTTGATTATACTTTTTTATTTTATAGCTAAAATTATTAAAAATAGACTTATTTATAATTACCAAAAACAGAATAATAATTATAAACTTTGAAAAATAGATTTTATGTTTTCTTTAATTTTTATTCCTTTGGCACTATTTGCTGTGTATATATGATTTCAGATAATAGGGATAAAATCAGATATAATTTTGTGAGTAGTGGCTATATGAATGTGAGTAGCGTTGGAGCAGATTATTTCGGATCTTTTGGCTAGTGTTTTTATATTGTCTACCCCGGATCTCAAAATAGGGAAAAGTGTACAGGTAGAGATGTGATCAAACTCAAAAATATTTGGGAAAATAGTTTCAGTAAATACTAGAACAACAACACTTGCTATGGCAAATAAAAGGAAAATAATTTTGCCAAACACGGCATTGATTGTAAATCCTGTAAAAAGTTTTAATACAGACATTTTGAGAAGGCAAATAGAATTTTATGTCCATCATAAGACAGACATAGAGAAGCTTCGCAGAATTACTATAGAAGTGATAAATAGTTTTGATGAAGCTATAGCCAAAGATAGCACCCGACTGGATTTAGAGTGATTTACTCCAAACTGACTCCACGTTATAGCATATTTTTTTACTCAAAAATGAAAATTTAAAAATCTGCTTATTGTTTATAAAAAGATGAAAAAAGCACTTCTCAAAAGATTTTTTGAGGAAGGAATTGATTTTCAGAGAAATAATTTGGTGTTGTCTTTTGATGATGACGGGAAAAGTCTTCAAGAATATAAAAAGTTTTTTAATCAATAATGAATAATGAATATAAAAATGACAAAAGAAAATTTGAAAATTCCTTTAACCCTAAAGTTTTTGAGTTTTGTATGCATATTTTTATGAACGATTTTTTTATTTATAGCTTATGTTGTTTTTGGTTCTATAGACGTTTCTGAAATTCTAAATGTGTCATGGGGTTACGCTTTCGCCTTGTTATTACCTATTGTTTTATTTCCTCTGATATTATTTTGAATATTTAAAAAGAATAAGCGATTGTTGTATATAACTATTATTGTTTTAACAGTAGTTTTATTTTTATTGGATGTTTTATTAACTACAGATCCTTGATTTAACTTATTAAACTATAGTTTCTTGGTTATATTACTTACTGTATTTTTATTGTTTTTTTATCCCAAAAATAAATTATTATGGATCTTTTTATTTTTGCATATAATCTGACTGATTACTTGATATCTGAATTTATACAGTTTTGAAGATGTTTTTGATATATACACTACGGGAAGAATTATAGGAGATATAATCTTTCTAATTTTAGTGGTAGGGCAATTTATATTTATCAAAAAAAATTATGATTTAATAAAAAATAATGATAATAAAATTTCTTGGGTAAAAAGAAATTTACTATTTACTATATGAATTATTGCGATAATCGTTAGTCTATATATATATTTAAATGAATATGAATTGTTTTGGATTTCTATAGCTATAATAAGTGTTTTTGTGCTGCTTCAAATTTCTTTGACTACTCGATTAAAATGTTTATTTGTATATTTATATAGTAGATCGTAAGA
>CALFEN010000108.1 GCA_937950065.1 uncultured bacterium
GGTCTTTCTTTTCTCTAGCCTGTTGAGCTATGTTTTGGTAGCTATTAGGGTCTTTTTGAGGATTTAATTTATCGCACTCGGATTTGGTTACGCTATCAGTAATTTGATCACAAAGAGTATAATCCTTCTTTATCTGTACAACACAAAGAATTTTTTTGCTTTTATCTGATAATTTAGTACATATATTTATATCGTTTTTATCAAGAACTTCTCTAAGAATACTGTCAGTATCCTGACTTTGAGTGATTATACGAACACATTCTTTCTTTTGTTTTTCATCAGTCAATTTATCACAATTTTGAGTATTTCCTGAAGTAGTTGCAGATGAAATGTTTTTTTCTCAATTAATATAATCTTCACAATCTTTTATTCATTGAGTTATTGTTATTTTTTGACATAAAGATAAATCCTTAGCTTTTATTGCATCATCTCTGTATATACGATTTTGTGTATTTGTCTGACAAGTTTTTTTGTAATCATCATCAGTAATTTGGTCACAAAGTTTGGTATCAAGCTTATTCAAAGCATCAGCTTCTATTCCGCCAAACTTTATTTTTTCCTCACAGTCTTTCTGGATGTTTTTGTCCTCTATTTGAGAACATAATTTTGAATTTTTAGTTTTTATTGCTTGAGTATATATTTTTCATATCTGAACATTTTTTACACACTGTTCCTTGAGTTGCTTTTCTGAAATTTTTTCACAGGAAGATGTATCATAACTACTCAAAGCCTGCCTCATATATATATAATTCAATGTTGTTTTTTCACAAATTCATTTTCTTCAGACATCGACCATATTTGCACAAAATCCTGTGCTTCAGCTGGATATAGCATTTTCAAGATTTTCGCTGTCTGACTTTTTGATTTCAGCGACTTTATCTTCACATTGTTTTTTTATGACCTCATTTTTTATATCTTTACAAAAAAAATTGTCAATCGATCAATTTTTGAGCATATCGTTTATTATAGAAGTTTCATCTTTCTTCTCTCAATCTACATTAATATTTGGATAAGGATCATTTGATTTATAATATTTATTGTATATCCATATACCTGATGCTGCTACAACTATCAGTAAAAGAACTATAGAAATAATGATTATTTGCTTTTTTTTCATTTTTAGGAAATTTTATTAAATTATTTAGCCGTTTGCATGACTTGCGTGACTTGCATGGCTGCTATGGCTTCAGTGACTTCAGTGACTTCCATGGCTACTATGACTTCAGTGACTTCAGTGACTTCCATGACTACTATGACTACTATGACTTCAGTGGCTTCCATGACTTGCATGACTACTATGACTTCAATGGCTTCCATGACTTCAGTGGCTATTATGAGCCCAAGTTATCCTACAGTTAAGGTTTGGATTTGTTATAACATTATCCATCCTAAAATTTCAGTTATGGTTGAAACTGAGGGCATTTGCTTCCCTACATCATGCGTTGGTACTAACATCACAAACATTGGTTTTGGAATCTCCATGAGCTTGATACTGATTTCATCATTGATAAAAATCCATATGTTTTTCCCTATGAGTATCTCACCGCACAGCACTAGAACACTGATTGTCAGGCCAATATGAACTACTAGAAAAATGTCAATTCATCTGTCTATTTATATCATTACAGTTCAAATAGTGAGTATAACCCATCGTTCAATCATTCGGACATCACATAGATTCTCATCTACTGAAATCTGAAGCATTGACTTGTAGTCATATGCTTCAACTAGCTGAAATAAGTCCAAAAAGAGCGAGATATAATACTTTTTTCTTATTTGAAGAAGCTTTTGAGGAATCTGAAGATTCTCACACATTAGCCATGAAATTCAATTTCTCTTCCGAGTTGTTTTTGAGATTTTCATTAAGATTCTCCAAATCTTTGTTTAAATCTTTCATCTTTTTTATATTTAATTTATAAATTTAACCTATTTTTCCATCGACTAC
>CALFEN010000109.1 GCA_937950065.1 uncultured bacterium
CATAACCACTGTAATTATATTGCCCTGGTCTGCTTACAGCAAAATCGTTTCCTGTAAGATCCTGACTTGATACAGTCAAATTATGAGATCATACATAACCATATCCGTCTACATACGCTGAAACGCTCCAGCTTCCGCTAGCTACAAAGAAACTATAGTTACCGTTTGTATCTGTGATAGTAGTAAGGTTTTTTCAATTTCAATTATTGTAAGCTTTGACAAAGGCATTGCTAATAGGTGTGTTGTCAGATTGGAAATATACTTTTCAAGCTATAGTCCTGCTAGGCATATTTATAACAATATTTTTTGTCTGGTTTCCTGTCAGTGTAAATATTTCTTCTTTTGCAAAACCAACTCAATCTATATTTACATAATATATATAGCTTCATTCCGGTAAGTTAAAAACGGCATTACCTTCTGCATCTGTATCAGTCCTGATGGAGGCAGTATCCAGAGATGAAGGAGAATAAAGACTTATATGAGCGTTTTGTATAGGATTAGTATTCTGATCTTTGATATTAAGAGTAAAATTATAAGTATTTGTGGTAAGAGTAAAATTCACGTCTGTAGAATCTCAAGTTCATATACTTACTATTTTTGCTTTTGGTAAAATAACATCTGCTCCAGCAGCGCCATCATTGTTTTTTACAAGAGAAACGCTGGACAGCCCTATTCATGACAATACATATATTCAATAACTCTGATTATTTGAACTAATCATTCAGATAGGATTTTCAAATGTATATTGTCAATCAAGGGAAGAAACCACGACTTTGAGATTAGCTCCGCTGTATCAATTTATACTTCATGCTACTTTTACTGCATCGGATTTTGCGGTAAGGTTTACGTTTACTTCAATATTTACTAAAATAGGAACCATAATGTTATATATTTTTCAAGCTCAAATATAATCATCCATTTTTTGGACGGTTGCTTTATATACCAGTCATTGATATGCTCTCATTTTCACAAAACCGCTGGCATCTGTAGTCAAAGTTTTGACACCTTCCTGTCATTCTATATATATCTGCACTCCAGATAGATTTAAATTATTATTACTCCTTTTTAACTGGAATCTTATATAATTTGAATTAAGGACATTATACGCAGGAGAAATATATACATCATTTACATATTTTTGGATATTCAACTGTATAGAATTAGAAATGCTGGCTGTACTTGTTGACTGTGAGTATACCAAAGCTTTAATTCTGACGGCTCAAGCTGTGTCAGGGTTTTGTATATTATTCATCGTAAAATCAATTATAGGTGCACTGTTTCCGCTCAATACATTTATATAGTCCTGTGTAAATTTAAGTTTGTAGATATTATCTCATAGATTTTCAAATACAAATTTAGGTTGTCAGTTTATCTGGTTTTGATTTTCTACTGAATTAAAAATAATTCCAGATAAATTGTCAGATGAAAACCCTGTTCCAAAATCAATCAGTATATAATTTCCGCTTGCAATATTTCCTGTATAGATAAGTTTAAATTTATAATTTGTTATTTCTTTTGATGTTCTCCATGCAGGAGATATTTGTATATTAGAAATATTTTGGTTTTCTATTTCATTTACTACACTATCTGTGATATTTAGACTTCATCCATTGTTTGCAAAAAACATTTTTTTGCTGCCATCAGCTGCCTGCAAAAAAGCTTTTTGGAAAGAATTATTTGTATTAAAAGATAGATACTGCACTCCATCATTGTTTGTGCCTGTGATACAGTCTCCATAACAATACTTATAAAAACCTATAGGTAAAGTAAGTTCTTTCAAGTTTTTGGTAGAAATCAAAGCGCTTAAATCTGAATCTCAAGAAAGCAAATTAGTATTTCACTCAAGATGTAATGTTTCAAGATACCAGAAATTTTGTATTCAGGCCAAGCTTTTGATATTCCAGCCTGCGGAGTCAATAAGATTTCAATTGTCAGCTTTAAGATATTTTACACTGGCAAATCAAGTAGTCATATCTGCCAGCAAATCAAGATTTACATAACCGTTGGAATCCAAGAAACTATAACTATTTAAATAATTCCAAACTCATCAGTTTTCTACTCAAGTGGCAATTCATCATGAAATAGTATAACCTATTTTAAATCATTTTACTATGCTTAATAAATCATTGTCTGCAAATTTAGGTGCAAATAAACATTCATTTGTCCGAGAATTCGTTGCTGGATTCCGTCATTGATATTTTGTTCATGTAGTAGTGATACTTGATGTAGAGTCATCATTACAATATTTAGCATTTGGCATACATTGTGTGCCATCTTGGTGATATCCATCTGCACAGTTGAGAGTAGCCAACTCACAGATATTATTGGTTTGATTCCAAATATATCAGTCATTACATTTAAACACACATTCAGTTGAGCTGGGAGTATTATTATTTGTTCAGATAAGAGTTGGAGACCAATCTGTGCCATTCCATGTCTGTCTTATAGAAGTTGCTGTATTCCAGCTGGCATTATCCGGCAATCATGTACAATCTCAAGTTTGTATTTCCGGCTGACAAACAGGGTTCGCTTCATCGTTCCCCCGGACGTAATGTTCTGCACATTTATAAGCACATTGATTTATAGCCATTCACATATAATATGTTCATGTCAAACTTGGATACCGGGCTGTGCCGTTCCATGTCTGGTCTACATATCATGATCCATTCCATACAGAGTTTGCAATTTTACCAATACAAGGTTGTGCTAATCTTACATCTGCTTCACAAGCTTGAGTATTTTCATTCCATGTATACTTATCATTACATTTAAATACACATGCATTATCTACCAATGTCCCGCTAAATGTTGCTGTCAGATTTGGATACCAATCTGTGCCGTTCCATGTTTGTACGATATTTTGTCCTGTTCCATTATTCCGTTGGGCATTTGCTGGCAAAGTGCTACAAGACTGAATCTGTTTGTCTGCCAAACAAGATTGAGCCTCTCCACTCCGTGTATAGTTAGTGTTACATGTAAAAAGACATTTTGTACTATCCGCTGTTATTCAGTGTTCTCATACATTGCTAGGTTCAAATTTTGAAGTAGTTCCACTCCATGTCTGTATAATAGATGTGTAAGTATTCCAACTAGCGTTATCAGGTAATCATGTACAATCTTGACTTTGAGTCTTTGCCAAACAAGATTGAGTATCTCCACTCCGTGTAAAATTTGTATCACATTTGTAAGTACAAGTTCAAGGAGTATCACTATGGGTACTTGGATAAGTCGTTGGTACCCGACTTCATCCAACCAATGTTTGTGTATATGTTGATGAAGTATTCCGTAAAGTATTATCAGGTTTAGCAGAACAATCTGCACTTTTAGTACTAGCAGAACAAGCTCCGTTTACAAGATTATATCCGTCAGCACAAACTACGCCTGTGCCGTTTTCCACGATCACACCGTTATCACAAGTCAGATTTAATATATTTGTGCCATTACTAATAGTAGCACCAGTCGCGACTGTGCTAGTCTCAAACATATCATAACTATATGTATTCCCATCACTGGCTAAAAAAGAATTATTTGTTTCAGAAGTGCCACACCATTTGTTTATACTCAACGTAGTCCCTCCAGAAACACTCTTGATATGATACCTACCATCGTTGAAATCTATATTTACATCGTTGTTTGGATTGCTTGAAGTATATTCTCAAGTAAAATAAACCACTCAAGATCCTTGCACAGCACCAGTAGTACAATTACTTAATTCAGTTGTCTTACATTTATTATAAGTCTCCGGCAAAACCAAACCTGTCAAATTTTCAAGATATTGTATTCAATTTACTTTTTGCAAATTTGTTTTCACAAGGTCTACATATTGCAATCCAGTAAAAAGGTCTATTCATTCTATAGATTGTAAGGGAATTATATAAATATTCCGTGAACTATAATAATTTGAAGAGACATATTCAGTATTTAAAAAAATCAAATTAAATACATTTGTTGCTGTAGGAGATATTGTATAAATAGAAGAATAAACTCAAGTTAAATATTTAAAATATGGATTCCCCGTACCATTATTGTCAGCAAATAAATTTTGTGTTGTAGGATTTCTAAACCAAGAAATTCAACCACTACCTGCTGTTGTAGCATCTCAAGCAAGTACTCAATAAAATTTTGTATCAAAAATCCCTATATTACAAGTTTTAGTATTATCTATATTATAATCTACGTGCCCGGTAATACTACATACGCAGCCATCAGTGTCACTACAAGTATCTCATTTCTGGATAGTTGTTTTCTGTCAGTCTCATGTAGCATGCGCCATAGGCACATTATTTACGTATAGCAGGTTACTAAACTGTGAAATAAGCATTAACACGCCAGTCAAAATATTTATAGATTTCCTAAATAATTGTTTTTGCATTTATATTTTGTTATGTAATAAATCTGTAAGAATACAAAAAATTGTTTTATAAAAATTTTAATGAAAAATAACTATTTGTCAAACAATTTTTTTGTTTTATTTATTCCCAAAAGATTTTTTGATAAATATTTTTATCCTAAAAATACAAAAATTTGGATATACAAAAAAAGAGAAAAAAATTATAGCTTGACAATATTTTTTTCTCTCAAATAAAATTATTATTTTTCTTACAAATTATTGTAATATTTGCTCGGCTATTGCATTAGCATCAAACGCAGCCTGTTCAAATATATAATCTTTCATATTTGTAGATATTTTATCCAAGTCTGGGTAAATAAATTTTATCTCTGTATCAAAAAGTCATTTTTCCCATAGTTTGGATTCTATGACTTTTTCATAAAGACTATTTGGCTGTTGTTCCAATATTACTATCAATTTTTCAGTTCTTAATATACTATTTTTAAATTCTTCGCTTATCTGGAGATCATATCCGTGCAAGATAAACATATCAAAAAACTTTCAGTTTTTTTGGCAAATATCCATAGTAAGTATTGATTCTATAGTCATGCTTCATGGACAAAGCACGGTTCCACCTGATCAGGCAAAACCATAGTCAGTCATAGAAATCAAACTGTTTTGATAGTTTATCTGGATATCATTTGAATCAAATACACTCATAGCCAATTCTTTGTTTGCTACTCTGATATATTTGCTGCCGTCAAGTTTGAGGATTTCAAAAAAACTTTTGAGATCAAAAGGTTCGTAAATCTTTATATCAAAATTTGAGATTATTCAAATATCATTTGTCTCTGGTAAATCTTTATTTATATAAGAAGAAATTCAGGTTCATAAATTTATTATAGTGATGTTTTGAGGTGAGATACTAAGTAATGGTAGTAGATAAATAATGCTAAATTCATCTAGCACAAAAAGTATATTTTCATACTTCCCCAAAAAACTTGAAATGAGACCGGATACTCCAAAATCATATTTCAAATTCTCCAAGGTCTGTATATTTATACTGGAGTCAAATTCCAGTTCATCATTATCAAATTTTTCAAAAATCACCACGTCAAAAGGATTATTTTGTTCCAAGTTTTTGAGAAATAATCAATTTTTGATGTATTCCAACAGATTTACACTATGCATTATATTTTAAATAATTCATAAAAAACTTTTTTACTTTCTACTATAGATTTTATAGATTTTTCGTTTTTATTCAAGGTGGATTTTCAGGTTTTTACTTCTAGGAAAACCACTTGCTTTAGATTTCATTCACTCAACCCGTCAAAAACTATGTAATCTATTCATTTCCCTACAAACACAAGATCTTTGTAATTATACGGGAATTCCGGTAAAATAGGAGCTATTTTTTCGTTTACTTCACCGAGTATTACTTCTTTGGATTTTTTTACAGATAATCTGCCATAGTTTTTTAGTTTTATCAAGAAATATATCTTGGATACAAGAAACCCAAAAATAATTCATATAATTATTCAAATCACAATGTAAAGTATAATTTTGCCGTCCATATTTCAAATTTAGTATTTAAATTATTTTAAAGATAATTATTTAAATATTTAAATCAATAAATAATTTGTTGAATATTAAGAAAAATTTATTATAATTAGTTGATTTATTTATTACAAAAATATATGAAAAAAAAGGCGTTTAGTTTTTTGGAAATCATAGTATCTATAGTTATAATATGAATTTTATTGTCAGCGTCAAGTCTTGCTATCAAAAAATGGATGACGACAGCCAGAGATGTTGATAGAAATACCAATTTGACCTTAATCTCAAATTGATTAAAACAATATATGTACAAAAACGATTTTTTCCCTATGCCGGATAATGCCATAAATATTACTGCCTCTTGAGATCAAAACATAATATGATATCAATGATATTTTGGAGAAAATGTGGCAAATATTATAAATACAAGAGCTCCCAAAGATCCTACTGATAATTTTTACTATACTTACTATGTCAATGGAAGTAGCAATCTTTTTGAAGTAATGTGATATTTTGAAAGAAGTCAGTTGTCTATGGGAAATACTGTATACGCATGAAACGTAGATTATACCAAAAAATATATATCCACCAAATGAGACAAAGCTTGAATACTCGTTAACTATAGTGATAATAAGCCGCTGCAGGAAGTCTTTTCAGGTAAATATGATATTATAAATTGATCTCAAAATCTATGGGTTTATTTTTCCAATTCTGATTACTATAATATGAGTGGTAGTAGTATCCTGACTATAAAATCTCTTTATGATAAATCTTTGGCGGTCTACGATACAGGTTTGGTAGCATATCGAGATATGAGTACTTTATCAAATTCCGGAACAAATTTGGTGCTAAAAGATTTTAGTAAAAATTGAAATAACGGCGTTTGTTACAATTCATGAACAATAGTAAATTGCTGATCATATGGACTATGACCTCAAATTATAACTTCTCCTACTGGTAAAGCGATGCAGTTTGACTGAATTGATGATAAAATTAGTATAGATAACAATTCATCTATAAACATTGACGCTACCGTAAATCCTGTTTCTATCTTTTGTATACTAAAAATATCTGATAATACAAGAATTCATCCGATAGTAATTAAACCTTTACAGTACGGGTTTTGAATTTTGGCCTCTGGATATCTTAGGTTTTCAGACGTTCAGTGAGTATGATACACTTCAACGATCCCGTTGTTATCATGAAACTACAATACTATCTTCGGACAAAAACAAATCTCTCCTGATTCTACAATTTCTTTATTTTTGTGAGGCACCAAGATAGGAAGTTCTACAGCAGGTACATGGCATGTATGAACAAGTACAAATAATATGTCTATATGAACAGACTGAACCTATTTGCTTTCTGGGACAATAGATGAAATACGTATTTACAATCGTATCCTCTCTGATAATGAAGTCAAAGCAATATATAATTCTTATAATTAATTTTTTTTAAGTTTCTAAAAATATTGTAAAGTTAACCTTAAATTAAATATTGAAGAATTTGAGATAAAAAGAAGTTGTATTTTCTTTAGAAATCATTATTATATGCTAATTATATTTAATTATTTTTTATTATGCCAAAAAAAGAAGAACAATCAAAAGTTTTTAAACTTGAAGAATTTGAATCAAATGACAGTTTCTTATCGGGACTTTGATTTAAGGATGAATTATTAGAAGAAAAGAAGTCTACAAAAGAAGACGATATTTTTGAAGTTAAAAAAGAAACCTATCCAAAACAAGATAGGACTTTTAGCAAAGACAAGCCAAAACCTGAAAGGACTAATTATGCTGACAAAAAAGAAGGATATAGAGGGTTCTCAAATAATATGAAACAACCTTTCAAAAAACCTTTCAAACAGTCCGAAAGAAAAGTCTTTACAAAGAAAGTAGAAGAAAAACCTATTGTTTCGGATAATTCTTCTTCCGCTTCCACAGTTGCCCAGACTCAACCAAATAACGTAACAAGGCCTCAAAATAATGTTCCTAGCCAGAATGTTAGGATAGAACAAAAGATAGTCAAGGCTGAACTAAAGCCAGAGATTAAAACAAAGAAAGAATACAAACCGCAGACTTCAAGCACGTTAAAGAAAAAATTAGAGATCAAAATATGAGATAGTATTACTGTAAAAGAATTTTCAGAAAAAATGTGATTTAGTCTGGCAGAGGTTATGAAAAAACTTCTTATGAATAAGATTATAGTTTCTGCAAATTCTTCTATAGATTTTGAAACTGCAAATCTTATATGAGAAGAGTTTGGAGTAAAAGTAGAAAAAGATAATATAAGTGTATCTGTTGAGGATATTTTGAGTGGAAATCTGCAGTCTATCATACAGCAGGATAAGGAATCTGAAACTTTGGAAATTAGACCTCCAGTAGTTACAATTATGGGACATGTAGATCATGGTAAGACAAAACTTTTGGACTATATCCGCAAGACAAACGTAGTAAGCGGTGAAGCTTGAGGTATTACACAGTCTATATGAGCTTCTCAAGCTCTGCACAATGGTAAAAAAATAACCTTTGTGGATACTCCTTGACATGAACTTTTTACATCACTTAGAGCCAGAGGTTCCAAGATTACTGATATAGTAGTTATAGTAATAGCTGCTGATGATGGTATCAAACAGCAGACTATAGAAGCCATAGCTCATGCTAAAGATAGTTGAGTTCCTATTATCGTAGCAGCTACCAAAATAGACAAACCAAACACAAATATTGAAATGATAAAATCCCAGATGACTGAACATGGTTTAGTCCCTGAAGATTGGGGAGGAAATATTCCTCTAATACCATTGTCAGGTGTAACATGACAGTGAGTAGACGATTTGTTAGATATAATACTTTTGCAGGCAGAAATGCTTGAATTGAAATATAATCCTGATAGGATGTGAGTTTGAGTAATACTTGAAGCTCACAAAGACCTCAAAAAATGAGTAGTTACATCTATGATACTTATGACTTGAAGTCTCAAAATTTGAGATATAGTTTTTGTTCACAATACTTACGGTAAGGTCAAAAAAATGGTAGACCGAACTGGTAAAGATATTGCATTGGTAAAGTGATGAGATCCAGTAATGATACTTGGTATTCAGGAACTTCCTGAACCAGGTAGAATTGTAGAAGTTATGAAATCTGAAAAAGATGCTAATATCAAACTTGGACTTGTGCAGGAAAAAGATAAGTCTTCTACCCAAAAATCAAGTCTTCAAAGTCTGCTTGATAAGATTAGTTCTTGAGAAAAAACCCAGCTTAAACTTATTTTAAAATCTGACTCTTTTGGTTCTCTTGAGGCCTTGAAGTATAGTATAGAAAAAATTGAAATGCCTGAAAACGTTGAAATAAAAATTATACATTCTGATCTTGGTGATATTACAGATAGTGATATTATACTTGCTGATGCTTCTGGTGCTATTGTTATATGATTTAATATATGATACAACGCAAGTCTTAAGAAAAAGGCAGAACAAAAAAATATACAAATAAAGAATTTTGATATTATATATGAAATAGTAGATTACGTAGATAATCTTGCTAAATGATTGATAAAGGTAGAAGAAAAAGAAGTAGAAATCGGGAAAATTCAAATACTTGGTGTGTTCTTCAAAAAATGAAATGAAATGATTATCTGATGACAGGTTAATGAATGAAAGGCATTGAATGGTGCTGCGTTTAGGATTAGCAGAGGAGATGAGATTATTGGTACAGGAAGAATTACATCTCTTAGGAAAGGTGATGAAAATGTAACAGAACTTTGAACTGGTCATCAATGCTGAATGAGAGTAAAATCTGGTAAAAGAATAGAAGAGAACGATATGCTTGAATTGTATGTGATAGAATAAAAATTTATATATTTTATAATTTGATGATAAAAGTATATAAAATTGAAGATTGTTTTCCCATACAAGATACTTGCGGAACTATATATGAATTGTTTAATTCTCAAAATTTGAGCATATCTATATCAAAAATAAAATGAAAATCAATTCCACACTACCACAAAAAAATGGAAGAGATGTATTATATATTAAGTTGAAAATGATTGATCTTTATAGGAGAGGAAACTCTCTCTATCAAAAAATGAGATTTAATCCCAATCCCAAAAAATAAATATCATCATATAGAGTCTTCTGATATAGAGATTCTAGTAATTACTCATCCCAAATTTTCTTCTGATGATGTTTTAATATAATCAAATTTAAAAATTCGTAATATAAAGTTAACCAATGGTTACATAATTTTTTATTTGCTAGGAAATTAGCAAGAATATCGATTTATCCCTGCTTCAAAAAATCAATAATATCTATTTTATTATTTCTGCTTGAAACGTCTTCTAGTACCCATTCCAATGCTTTGTTCAAAAGCTCTTTAATCTGTGGTCAAGGTTTTATATTCATTTCATTTATTATATCATTTCAGTTAACAGCAAGATCCCTGAGTCCAAAGGCTCACTGCAGTTTGTATATTTCTTTGAGTCTCTTCCCAAAAAATTTTAAATCACTTAAAGCCGGCGGTTGAACAGGATTGTAATGCCCAAGTCTGTCAGCCTTTACCACGTCCAGCAGGTTCTTCGTCATTTTGTAGCCATACTGTGAAAGCAGTTTCTTAATTTTTTTATCAAGATTTTCTGGGCTTCATTTCAAAATCTCTCATATAAGCATATGATTTTTGACATAAAAGCAGACAGTGTCTGTTTCTTTTTTTGAAAATCCAAGTTCTTGAAAATCCTTTTTGGTTTTGGCTTCTCATATATTTGGATGATGAATATCGGTTCAGTTTATCTTTTTTATTTCTTCTCTGTCTAGGCCTGACGCAATATAATCATACTGTTCTGGTTTTCCTACGTCATGGTAGAGTATTCATAGTTTGACAAGATAATCTTTGTTTAGCCCCTGCACAGCGTGCAAAGTCAAAATAGTGTGCACGTATACGTCAAAAGGATGATACCTGATAGGTTGGTCAACGTTTTTGGTCTGATAAACATTAGGAAATATATATTTTAGAATATCAAGTTTGTCCAGTAATACCACAAAAGAAAAAGGATTTTTATTTTTAAAAATTTTTAGGATTTCGTCTTTTATTCTTTCTTTGGCTACATTTTCCACGAGATTTGCATTTCTCAACATGCTATCCCATGTATCATTGTCTATATTAAAATAATTTTTTTCTGATTTGGAAGTCTTTTCTAGTTTCTGGTTCAAAATATTCAAGAATCTGACAGCTCTTACAATCCTTAACGCATCTTCTCCAAATCTGTTGTCAGGATTTCATACCGCCTTTATTTGTCTTGCCAAAATATCGTTTATGCCGTTATGAGGATCTATGACTATGCCAAGCGGTTTCTTAATGCTGTCTCCATTCCAAAAATAAGACATATTTTTATTTATCAGTTCAGTAAGCTTTCCCTTGTCCAATTTGCTTTGATGGAAAAGTGAAGATATTATTTCACTATTTTGCAAAATTAATAAATTTTGATCAACAATATATACAAATCAATAATTTCATAGTATTTTACTGAAATGCTCTATATCTTTTATTTTTTCTTGTTTTTTATTTTCAGGTAGTTTAATATCTGTGCAGGTATAATATATGCAATTGATAGTAAAATCTCTTCTCTGGCTGTCCAGCAGTAAATCACTGGTTCGGTTGATCTCGTCGGGATGGCGGAAATCCTGATATCAGCTTTCTGTACGAAGAGGAGTTAGTTCGTATTTGATTTTTTTAAATTCCCCGGATTTTGGCAGTAATGTAATAGTGCCAAATTTTTCAGTGATAAAATGAGATAAATCTATTTTATCTATCTTTTCATAGATTTGTGAAGGTATTCAGTTCGTAGTAAAATCTATGTCATCAGGATTTAAATCAATATTCAGTAATATATTTCTTACACTTCATCATACCAAAAAAATATTGTCTTTATGGCAGATTTTTTGTAAAAAAGAAATGTGTTTATCCAATATATTAAGATTTTCAAAGTTCAGCATTTTTCCAAATTCTATCTAAATTTTTTTCAAATTATAATTAAATTTAGTTTTAAATCAACAAATTAATATATTTACTTTTTATTACAAAGAGATTTTTTAAACTTACTTTATAAAAAGATTGAAAAAATAACAAAATTGAATATATTATAAATTATTTTATATATTAAAACAAAAGTATGCTGGATATAAAATTTATACGTGAGAATCCTCAAATAGTAAAAAAAGCTGTAGAAGATAAATTTGAACATATAGATATAGATTTGCTTCTTCAGGTAGATCAAAAAAGAAGAGATTTGCAGGTAGAACTTGACGATCTAAATAAACAAAGAAATGAAGCTGCCAAAGCTCAAGATTTTGAGAGAGGAAAATCATTAAAAAAGGAAATTTCAGATATAGAAGTCGCTTATAGAGAAATAAATGAAGAGTTTGTAAAACTTATGGAAAAAGTTCCAAACCTTCCTAGTGCAGATACTCCTTATGGTAGAGATGACAGCGAAAATGTGGTTTTGAGGAAAGTTGGGGAACCAAGAAAATTTGACTTTACTCCAAAAGATCACTATGACCTTGGTAAAGCATTGTGAATGATAGATAATGAAAAAGCCTGACAAATAACCTGATCAAGATTTACACACCTCAAATGAGATTTGGTCTTATTGCAGTTTGCCTTGATAAATCACGCAATTTCTGTGCTTACAAACCAAGAGATATTGAAACAAATAATTGCAGAAAATGAACTTCACGTAAGTGATAAACCTTTTATTCCTGTGATCCCTCCGGTATTTATCAGACCTGAAGTAATGAACAGGATGGCAAGACTTGAACCAAGGGAGGAAAGATATCATACAGAAGCTGATGATCTTTATCTTATTTGAAGTGCTGAACATACTCTCTGACCATTGCATATGGACGAGATTTTGCAGGAAAAAGATTTTCCTGTGCGTTATGTAGGTTATTCTACTTCTTTTAGGAGGGAAGCAGGTTCTTATGGTAAAGATGTTAAATGAATATTAAGGATGCATCAGTTTGATAAGGTGGAAATGGAAACATTCTGCTTGTCAGAAACTAGTATAGATGAACAAAATTTTCTCGTGGCTATACAGGAATATTTGGTAAAATCACTCGGTATCCCATATCAAATACTTATGTGCTGTACAGGTGATATGTGATGACCAGATGCTAGACATATAGATTTGGAGATGTGGATCCCAAGCCAGGATAAATATAGGGAAACTCATTCTGCAGATCTTATGACTGATTATCAGGCTCGCAGGCTAAATACCAAAGTAAAAAGACTTAACTGAAAAACAGAGTTTGTGCATATGAACGATGCTACAACCTTTGCTATAGGAAGAACTCTGATAGCTATAATGGAGAATTATCAACAAGAAGATGGCAGTATAATAGTTCCAGAAGTTTTGAAAAAATATGTCTGAAAAGATTTTATCAAATAAATAAAAACATGCCAAAGAAAGAAGTTAGAGAAATTACCGACGATAAATGACTTACTTCGGAAGAACAGAGAAATAATGACGCTATCCAAGCTACAGATAATTTGATAAAGGATTTGACAGATATAGTTGGTAAGGCCAAAGCTGAACGTATAAGAAAAAAAGCCGAGAAAATGGCTCTTAATAGAGAATTTATGGATGATGATCTTATCTTCCTAATATCTTTTGTTCAAAACGTAAACAAGGCAAAGAACGAGTGATTTCAATTTAGTAAAAGAAAGTTTAAGACAAGACAAGAAGCAGATATGTTTGCCAGTGATATTTTAAATTGACAAAGGAATTTAAATATTTCTGTTAGAATATTTTATAATCCTATAGATAAAAAATTTGAGCTTCGGATAAAGCATCCCGAAGTATAAATAAAAATAGAAAAAATCTCTTGAAAATTTTTATAGCATCTGTATAATTTTGGTGCTATTTTTATACAAAAATTTAAAACATGCCAGATTTTGATCCAAAAAAAGATTATTATAAAGTTCTTTGAGTGGAGGAAACCGCTTCACAGGAAGAAATAAAAAAAGCATTTAGAAAATATGCTATGAAATATCATCCTGACAAATGATGAGATCAGGAAAAATTTAAAGAAGTAAATGAAGCTTACCAGGTTTTGTGAGACGCAAAAAAGAGAGCCCAATACGATAGTTACAGGAAATGATGATTTGGTGGTTTCTGATGATTTGGCTGATGATGAAGTCAAGATTTTGGAGGGGACTGAATGAATTTTGATGTGTGAGATATTTTTGATGTATTCGGTTCATTTTTTGGAGATGGTTTTTGATGAGGGTCTAGCAGAAGATGACCGGTAAGGGGCAGGGACGTGGTAGTAAGTATAGATATAACTTTTGAAGAATCATACAAATGAACAAAAAAAGAAGTCAAATTTTCTAGAGAGGTTGCTTGTGACGCTTGCGATGGGAAGTGAGTCTCCAAAGAATCCCAAAAAAATGTTTGTCCTGTATGTGGTGGTAAATGAGTTGCAGTGGAAACCAAAAGAACTCCTTTTGGAGTGATGCAGGTACAGACTACCTGTAGTAAATGTTTTGGTCAATGATATATAGATTCCAAGCCTTGCGAAAAATGTGCTGGGAATTGAATCATGAAAGTAGACCAAAAAGTGAGTTTTGAAATACCTGCCGGTATTAACGAATGAGAAGCTATCAAAATGCCTGGTATGTGAAATTACGGACAGAAATGATGAGAAGCTGGTGACCTTTATATCAAGATTACAATTTCCGGTGCAAATAAATTTAAGAGAAGATGAAATGATCTTATTATGGATCTTGGGATAAGCATATTTGATGCTGTGCTTGGTGGAGAAAAGACAGTAGAGCATCCAGACGGTAAGCTTGTAGTCAAAATACCAAAATGACTGCAAGTATGACAGCAGATAAAGATTCCTGGTAAATGATTTGGTAAGTCAGGATTTTTTGGAGGAAGTAAATGAGATCTTGTGATAAATCCACAAATAGAAATTCCCAAAAAACTTTCCAAAGATGAAGAAGAACTTTGGGCTAAATTAAAAGGTAAGAAGTAAAAAAATAATCTTTCTGAAAATATGCTCTAATAGAACTCTAATTCAAAAGGATTAGTACTATTTTTTCAAAACAATATTAATCTGATTTTTAGAAAATTAGGATTTAAAATAAGTTGTAAAACTTATTTTTTCTTTGCCAAAAAATTTAAATGTCTTTTTTATCCATAAAAATCTATTCTATAATAATTTTCTTAATTTTTATAGTATATCCGTAGGTAAGAGTAAGTAGGAGTTATTCAGATTGTTTTTGTGTCATACTTTAATCTATATTGAAAGTAGCGTTTTTTGGAGAATATCGAAATTCATCTTTCATTATGAAAAACTCAATTAGGATCTTTGAAACTATACCAATCTGTCCATGTGGAATCTCAAGGAGTTTTAGAATTTCAAGCTCTCAAATAAAAATCAAAATCTATTCAAGTTGGTATATAAAAATCTACTTTAGCGTTTAAGTAATCATGAACAGCTCCCATGTCCAACGTTGAAGAAGTGTAATCTCAAGTGAATTGTATTATATTCCCGGCATAGTTAAATTCATACATAGGTCTGTATACTTTAGGGATTGCCTCTGAAGAAGCAAACTCCCATTGGGAAAAATTTTGGCATGTAGCTCTAAGTTTGGAATACAGTCAGTTGTTCGTTTTGGTTTTATTTATCCGACTTTGAATTAGAGAGAGTGAGATGGGAGTCACTCTTTCTCCTCATATAGGGATAGTAGATTTACATACGTTAGCATTCCATCAAGGGATAGTAATTGTTCACACAACTCATCATGTAGTTTTATTGTTATTAGTCCGATATGTAGCTCCGCCTTCACTCCATGCCAATGATTCATAGAAATCGTAATTAAAGGTAATTGACCAACACTGTCGTGATCCAAAATCAAAGAGATGGAGTGCCGCATAACTCAATGGCTCTGCTTTTAAAAAAATTTTTTCTACAG
>CALFEN010000110.1 GCA_937950065.1 uncultured bacterium
TTTCTCAAAAGCTCTTTTAAATATCTGTTTTTGTTCAGCTATTTTTATTGCTGCTAAAATTTTTTCTTTTGTTTTTGTTCAGTAAGTTCACAGTAATTTATCTCATTTTGGTAAAAGATTGTTATCTAATTGAAATTGACGTACAGCTTGGATTGTAGTAGTATCATAGATTCAGGTTTTTTCACATTTGTACCCTAAAATATTTAAATTTTCCTGTAGACTTGTAAAGTCTGGAGAACTTTTTTCGTTATCTTTACATATATTACTCTGTTGTTGCTTTTGTTCGATTATTTTTTGAGCTTGCTGTGTATTATATCTTTGAATAGACACTGTAAGAATCTCTCTTGTTTTTTCTCCGAAATATCAAGCGTCAATATCTGCTCTGTTTACAATATTATTATCTAGTTGGAAATGATAAACAGCATCAATAGTCGCTGCATCATAAGTACTATTTATACTTCCACTATAATATCCCAAATTAATAAGAGCTTGTTGTAAGATTTTAACTTCTGGGTGGACTTCTCCTACATCAAAGGCTTTGTTAAACATGAGTTTAGAAGAACTGCTTTTGTTGGGACTTCCGAGTTTAATGCTAGTAAAATCAAATCATATATTCATTTCTATATCGTCACAAACATATCAAGTAATCTTTCTTTTTCCAAAGTTAAGAGCTCTGGCAAGACCTTCATCTCACTCCCCCATCCAAATATCAAGCCTGTCATAAGACTGTCCTCTGTCTCCAGCTTTGACTATAGCTCATCATCTATCTTGAATTTTACCAAGTCCAAAAGATGGTAGATATATAAATGTTCCGAAGCTATAAGATTTTGGTCAGGCTATCATACCGTTGAATACAGGCACTCATGATGCTCAATGAGTTCAGTTTCAGTTTAATCTGACTTCTAGTTCGTATGTCCCTTTACTATAAAAACTCTGTCAAGGTTTTGGGGAATAATATCAAGTTATAAGAAATTCTTTTTTTTGACATAAAGATAAATCCGTTGCATATACCCCAGAAAATATAAACATCAATATAATAAAAAATATTTTAGTCTTCATTTTAAATTTTTGTTTTTATTTTTTAAATATAATAATATTATAAAAATTTTTGTTTTTTTTTCAATTTTTCTAAAAAATAAATCAAATAATATTTGACATTTTATGTAAAAACTTTATTATTAGATTAATTTTTATGTTTTAAAGATTTTATACAATGAAAAAATTTTTTATAAAAAGCTTTATATTTAGTATTACGCTGTCGTTATGTTTGCTGGCTACTTACCGAGTAATAAAGGCACGGACAGGTCCTGATACATTGGAAGCTCAATCTTGAGATACACTGACAGCAGCTAAATGGAAGGAATTATTATGAATGACGGCAGATGCACGATCAGCGCAAAGCACTTCTACAACAACAGCTACAAGCACTCAAACAGATATACCATGAATGAGTAAACCTATCACACTGAAGAGAGCAGCTCATGTTCAGATATCAGCATCATGAATAGCATGACAACCAGCGTCTACAAGCTGACAAGTTTGATATTACTTATCTGTAGATTGAACTGTATATAGCCAAGTATCTGATATTACTAGTAATATTAATGGTAATCCACTTGATGTATGGTCTATTATGTATTGAATTGATTTAGCAGCAGGAAGTCATACTATATCTATTAAAGTATGATGATTGAATTGAACATCTCCTTATGTGTGCGGGAGTTCAGGATGAGTCCATATGCCTTGTAATATGCTAATTCAAGCTTTTTATAATTAATTATGTTTTTATCCAAAAATTATTGAAAAAAATTAAAATGGAATTATTTGCTACTCGTGAGGCAACAAGTGAAGATATATCATCAATATTAGATATTCAATCTTCTCGTTTATTGGACAATCTTACACAAAAAGATATTTTGATTACTCAAGATATACAAAAAATTGTACAAGATGGATTTCTTGTACATCCTATGGATATGAATTATATCCAAGATCTTATGAGATCTGAGGATAATATAGTAGAGATTGTATTGTATCAAAACCAAATTATATGATATATTGTTTTGTATGATTTGTGTATGCAGGAGGAAGAACGATGGAATAGATTATCTTTAGAAGTTAGAAAGAAGATCCCTCAATGAAAAAAAATTATTTATTGAAAACATGTCGCGATTAAGGCTTGATTTGATGCTATGGGACTTGGGACTTTCCTTGAGAAAAAAAGCTTTGAAAAAGCTAAAAACAAATGATTTGATTATTTACTGATGGAAGTGGCTAAATCTGTAAAAAGGGATTGGAATGAGTTTGCAAATCAAAGATCAATGCAGTATCACATAAACAGATGATTTGAAAAAATATGAGAAATAACCTACGGAGAAAAAGAAAGTCTTGAAATTTGGCACGTTATGTTAAAAAAGCTATAAGAAAGCTATAAGATTGTGAATATCTTAAAATATATGAGAGCCAAATTTTATAGTCTTATGACATTATTTAGAAAATTATTTAAGCTTTGATTATTAATTTTATTTTTTCCTTTATTTTTTCAAATTCAAAAGAAATTTCATATTCACCAATTTCTTCTATCTTATCCATTTTTATGCTTCATTTAGGAAGTTTAATTTTATATTTCATTAAAAGATCTTTTAAAAGATCTTTTTCATCTACTTTGGCATATAGTTTACCTGTATGAGTAATTTGTTTTTGCAACACTATTCATCATTCAGATTGAATTTTTTCCAAAAAGTCTTTGTAAATTTGCAAAGATTTATCGTGATCCTTTTGGATCTTCTCCTCTTTTTGTTTTATAACATTTAGAGATGTGTCATCGGCATATTGTGCTATTTTTTTTGGCAAAAGTACATTGTTTGCATAAGCTGGAGATACTTCTATGATAGTACCTTTGTTTCCATATCAGGCAAGATTTTGTAATAATATTAATTTTACTTTTTTTGACATTTTTATTTAAGTTAATTTTAAAATCATAAATATTCTACCAAACAATATTAGTAGTGTTTTGACTGACAAGGTGAAGATGTACATGCATGACTTCTTGTCAATGGTCATTCCCGCTATTTATATGTAGTTGACATCATTTTATCTCCAAATCTTCTATAATTTTCCACGCTACATCAAAAAGTCCTTTTACTAAATCCTTATCCTGCTGTAAATAAATATTATGAAAACTCTCAATATGTTTTTTTGGAATAATAAGTATGTGAGTAGGAGCTTTTGGATTTATATCATTGAATGCTGCATAACTGTCATCTTCATATACAAATTTTGTAGGGATTTCTTTGTTTGCTATTTTACAAAATATACAATCCATTTTTTAAAATTAAAAATATAAAACATTTATTTATAATGTTTTATATTATGATTGCAATAAGAAATTATATTTAATATATTTTTAGTTTAGAAATATCTCATGGTAACAGACAAAACCATTGATAGCAAAAATACGGCTATTACAAAGATTATCATTATTCTAAGAAATTTTTTTCTATTCATTTTATAGCAAAAATAATAAATAATTATATATAATGAAATTTATGTAATTTTCAATTCATTTTTAAACAAAAATTGTGCAGTATTTCTACTACACAACTTTTTATATCATTTGTGGAAAATATTATTCTTCAAGGATAAATCATCAAACCTGTATATCCCAAAGTTTTTTGTAAATTCAATTTTGTTTTTGTAGAAGTTCAGAGTGACTACCATCTTCTACGATCTTACCGTGTTGCAGCACTATAATCCTGTCCATTTTCATAATAGTAGAAAGTCTATGTGCAATGACTATCGCTGTTTTATCCTGTAAAACATGATCTATAGCGTCTTGTATATATTTCTCTGATTCTGAATCTAGACTAGAAGTAGCTTCGTCCAGTATCAGCAGTTTATTATTTTGTAAAATAGCTCTGGCTATGGCTACTCTTTGTCTTTCTCAACCACTAAGCTTAATTCCTCTTTCTCATACTAGACTTTCATATCCATGTTCAAGCTTACTAATAAATTCGTGGGCTTGTGCTAATTTAGCGGCATGAATAATCTCTTCTCTACTTGCCTCCTCTACTCCATAAGCAATATTATCAGCAATACTTCTATGGAAAAGCATAGGTTCTTGAGGTACCAATGAAATCTGTTTCCTCAAGCTTTCCTGTGTTACTTTAGCGATATCCTGTCAATCTATAAAAAGCTTTCATTTTTGGATATCATAAAGTCTCATGATAAGTCTGGACAATGTAGTCTTACCAGAACCTGAAACTCCTACAAACGCGACTTTCTCTCATTTTTTGATTGTCAGGCTAAAATCTTCAAATACATATCTATCGTTCTTGTAGTAAAAACCAACATTTTGGAATTCAACCTTTCATTCATTTATAGTAATATCTCTGGCATCAGGTAAGTCCACTATATCATGTGGGGTTTCTAGAACCTCTATCATTTCTTGAGCATCAGCAGTGAGCTTAAAAAAATGTTTTAAAATGCTTCCCAATGAATAGAATCTACGGAAAAGATCAAAAAGATATATTTGTATTACTACAAAAAATCATATTCATACTATTCAGTTTTTCCAAAGTCATATTCAAATATAAAATATCAAGAACTCTAATATTGCCATAAAAAGACTTAAAACTCAAAACGAAATATTTCAGAGAAACCAAAATTTACTCCGTAATTTTCACCATTTTTCTAGTTCTTGTCTATAAGTTTTTTTCTCTTTTTTTAGATTTCAAAAGATAGTTATATTAAAATTATTTGATATATCATCTGCCAATAATCAGGAGACATAAGTATCATGGAGATTTGCTTTCATATTTAGAGGATATCTTATCTTGTGAAATATCCGGTGAAAGATAAACACAAACAGGAGAAACCCTGACATTACCAGTCAAAGGAATATATTTTTTAAAAATATATATCATAATATAAATAAAATTCATATCACAAAAGGCGATATGTCAAAAAGGAACATAGATAGAAGATCAGCAAAAGCAGTCATATGTCTGTTTACTTTTTTGGTCAGAGCTCATACAAAATTATTTGAAAAAAAATTGTATGAATGTTTCTGTAAATAATCGAAATCTTCTACATAATTATCTATATCCATTTTTATTTCAAATTTCATATTATAGTAATCCAGAAATCTAGATGCTAGTAAGTTTACTAGATTTATAGCTAGAATGATATATAACTGAATATATAAACTATTTAATATAGCATTAATATCTTTGGCTGTATAAATGATATCAAATATCTTACCATAAAAGATTGGTATTACAAGATTGGAGAATTGAGCAGTTAAAAGACTAATAAATAATATTATAGCCACTAATTTTTGATTACAGATATGTTTCCACAAATGCAGCATTACTTTTTTTAAATCTGTTTGCATTTTTATATAATTTTCAAAATAAATTTTTTTAACCAACAAAAAATATATAAGTTTAAATACTTTTTTTAGTTTTTGTCTTTTTATTTTTGTTTTGGGAGGGTTGGATTATCGATCGCCTTATCCAAGATAGACCGAAGAAAATTAAACAGGTATTACTCGAAAATAAAATACATATTGTGTGAATTCTAACTTACAATAAAAATTTTAAGTTAGAAAAATTTAATAAATAAAAATTCATAAATCGCCTATAAAAGGATCTTTTAAACTATATTTTTTTATTAGTATGCTTATTATAACGAATGATTTTTTAATTTATGACAAGATATTTGACATTTTTTATATTTTCTTATCGAAAGTAATAATTTAAGGAAATATTATTTCTCTAAAACAATATTTCATGTATTATTTTCTCATTCCTTAAAATTTGTTGTTTGACGTCAGTATTTAGAATCCTGGTCTATTATATACCATTTATTATCAACTTTTTTTAGATTTAGAGGCATATTATAATTTTTTCATCATCTATTAACTTCTAGTTCAGCAGTAGCTAGATTTGAATCGTTTTGATTGTAGATTACATCTTTTATAGTATAGACAAATCCTGTTCATCAATTATTTATACATTCTTGATCCAAGTCAGGACTTTTTGCGTTTTTTTGTAATATTTTATAGTATATCTCTCCGGATAAGAAATCTTGTTTGATAGAATCTGATACTTTACATTCTTTCATTTGTCAGATAAAATGTTCAACAATCGCTCTAGCTTCATCAGAGGTTTGAGTAGATAGAGTTTGTGATGAATCTTTATATTCTTCAGTGTTTACTGTTGTTTTCTTACCAAAACATCATCATAATAGTATACCAGATATAGCTAAAGATAAAATTATTATTTTTTTCATTTTTACTTTTAAAGAATATAAATATTAACTAAAAACATATTAATGATTTAATATCTTCTTTCAAGAGATTTTTATCTAGTTTTATGTGTAACTTTCTATTAAATAAAAATTTCCTCAACTGTAATAATGAAAAAAATTGTCATTAAATCAAAAAAAAATCGTTAAATATATTGAAAAAAGTATTAAAATCTTTACTATATCATAATGCGAAAATATAGACTTCAAGGAGCTTGACTGTTTTTACTTCTCCAAATTGTTATTTGATGAATAGCAATTTTTTTTATTTGAGCTAATTATATAAATCTTACCAAAGAAGAAAGTAAGATGGAAGATTATAATTTGCATATTGCTTCACTCACCTGACAAATTCAATCATATGAGTCTACAGAAGATAAAAACACTGTTAGTTATAAATGAAGGTTTGGGGAAATATTCAGCGGAGAAATAACTACATGAAATACTATATTCTCCACAAAAACTCATCATATCGAAAAAGTTGATATAAACTATAATCTTGTTCAAAAACAGCTTTATCTAGATTATCTTTTACAAAATTGAATTATAGATATTTATATTTATGATTATTTTAAAGATAGGAATTTAGATGAATTTAATATTTTTTATAATAATATAATTTTTTTATCAAAATATTTTAATAAAAAAGTTGAATTTAAAGGTATTGATTCTATTTCTTCCCAGCAGGAAATTTTGACAAATTTTATCAAAAGCAAGAACTATAAACAGGCTATAGATTCGCTTGTTGATATAGAAAATAAGGAGAAACAGTTTTATCAAGAAGAAAAGTATAAACAAAAAACAGTTTATCCAAAGTTTGCGGATGATGAAGAATTTAAATATTTGCTTTGAAAGTTATTGAAAGATGATAAATGATATTATAGAGAGAATCTAAATAAAGTATCTGCTATCCTATGAGTAAATAAGAATCTTATACTTTCTGCTATTATTACAGAACAACTAAGATGATTTTATACTTTTAGATGACTAGCCAAAGAGATAATAAAAACCAATAGATATGTAATGACTATGTATGATTTTAGTCTTGGCATATGATGAGTAAAAGAAATAACAGCAGAAAATATTGAAAATGATATAGAAAAATATAATAAAGACATTTTTGAGAAATATTTTGCATATACTGGAGATAATTTAAAATCATGAAAAAACGCTTTTGAAAGATTAACTTCTAAAGAAGATTATTTTTATCAGTTTTTGTATAGTTGAGGATTGCTTTATAATATTTTACAGAGACGAAAGGCTGCTTGATATGATATTTCTGATGAACCTGGGATATTATTGACACTATATAACTTTGGTAATCCTGTCAAAAAGATCCCCAATCCAACTCCAAAAATTTGATGAGCAGTAATAAATATTGATGATACAAATTATACTTTTGGTAGTTTGGGAGCCATAGTTTATTACTATCTGGAAATATACCTCAAAAATTAATGCATTTTTGATGAAATATTTCTTGAAAAAAAATAAAATATCAGTATATTTATTGTTACTGTTTTTTTATAGGGGTGTAGCTCAGTTGGTAGAGCACTGGTCTCCAAAGCCAATGGTCGCGGGTTCGAGTCCCTCCGCCCCTGAATTTAGGTTTAAATCTGTTCGCTCGTAAAAATATTTATAAATAAATATAAACTCAAACAATGTTTTGAGTTTTTTTGTTGTAGAAGAATATTTATTTCGCTATATTTCAATTGATTTTGAAAAATACTTTTGTATAATAATCTGAAATATTTTATATCATGACAAAATCAATGGAAAAACAGGTTTATGAATTTATTGCCACCCAAACCGGGGAAAAAATAGTTGAACGAAAAAAATGTAAATGATGTGGAGAAGAATTTGCAATTACAGATAAGGATTTAGAATTCTATTCTAAAATTTCACCCGTATTTAACGGCACAAAATACGAAATACCTGCTCCAACGTTGTGTCCGGACTGCAGATTTCAAAAAAAAATGCTCTGGAAAAATGAAAGAAAACTTTATAAGACAGTATGCGATGCAACAAATCAAAATATAATTTCTATATATTCGCCTGACAGTATATACAAAGTTTACGACCAAAAATACCGATGGTCAGACAAACGAAATCCTATGGATTACGGCAGAAAATATAATTTCTCTCAAACTTTTTTTGAGCAGTTTGACGAACTTTTGAGGTTTATTCCTCATAGCAGTTTGAATAATAGTATCTCAGAAAATTCCCTATATTGTAATGACTGCCGCAGTAACAAAAACTGTTATTTTGTTTTTGCATCAGATCAAAATCAGGACAGTCAGTATTTGTGGAATTCCAGAAAGTTGGATTTCTCTCTGGATTGCAACAATACTGACCAGTGAACTCACTGTTGTCAGTGTTGTGATAGTGCAGATATTTTCCAATGTTTTTATTGTAATGATTGTTTTAGTTGTTCAGAATGTTATTTTTGCTTTTGATGTGAAGACTGCCAAAACTGTTTTTTGTGCACTGACCTAAAAAATCAACAATATTGTATCTCAAATACCCAATACAGCAAAGATGAATATCATAATAAAATAAAAGATTTTTATCTTTGAAATTATAAAAATCTTCAAAATCTAATTCAAAAATCAAAACAAATATTATCCCAAAGAATTTACAGAAACTTGAGACAGATAAACTGTGATAACGTTTTTTCCAATTATGCATTTGACAGCCAAAAATCCTCTTACAGTTTCCAGATAGAGAAATCTTCAGATGTGAAATATGTTATGTATAGTGCTGAACTTTCAAATTCTTATGATATTTACCTTTCAGGCTGGACAGGAGAAAAACTGTATGAAGTAGTTTGATGCTGGGGAAACAGTTATTCTGTATTATTCTCTATAGAATGTAGAGACTGCACAGATGTTCTTTATAGCAAAAACTGCTATAACAGCTCAAATCTTTTTGGCTGTGTCTGACTGCGTGATAAGCAATACTGTATATTAAACAAACAGTATACACAAAAAGAATACGAACAATTAGTTCCTCAAATCATTGAGCAGATGAAAACTAATGTTCAGTGGTGAGAATTTTTTCCAGTAGAGATATCAACTTTTGTA
>CALFEN010000111.1 GCA_937950065.1 uncultured bacterium
ATATCTTTTCATGTCAATTTTAGAAACGCCTCTTCCAATGTTTTGCTACTGGTTTGCGTTTTTAGACTTTCTAACGTTCATTGTGTTATAATCTGTCAATGATCCATGATTGCTATCTTATCGGCCATTTTTTCAGCTTCATCCATATAGTGAGTTGTCAAAAAGATAGTAATTCATTCTTCTTGATTTAGATTTTTAATATAATTCCAGATATGATTTCTGGTTTGAGGATCCAATCATACAGTAGGTTCGTCCAAAAAAAATATTTTAGGATGATGTATAAGTCCACGAGCTATCTCCAAACGTCTTTTCATACCTCCAGAAAAATCCTTTACAAAACTATCTTTCCTATCCCAGAGTTCTACAAATTTTAATAAGTCCTCAATTTTTTGTTTCCTAACTTCTTTTGGGACTTTATATAGCATCCCATGAAGTTCAAGATTTTCATAAGCAGTAAGTTCATCATCAAGACTTGGATCTTGAAATACTATACCAAGACTTTTGCGTATAGTATCTTTATCATTTTTTGAATTAGCGCCATTTATTATTATCTCTCCAGCAGTAGGATTTAATATAGTGGTCAGCATTTTTATAGTTGTTGATTTCCCAGATCAATTTGGTCCAAGAAATGCAAATATTTCTCATTTCTCTATCTCAAAAGATATATTATTTACTGCTGTAAAGTCTTTAAATTTCTTTGTTAAATTTTTTACACTTATTATCATTTTTTATATAAAATTTATTAAATTTTTCTTAATATATAAATTATATATTATCGATTTTTTTATATAAATATCAAGCATTTTTTATATCTTTCGATATAAATCATTTTAGTTAAATATATAAAAATTATATTAGTAGGAAAAGTATAACTAAAATTTTTTAAATTTCAAGTCTTTTTGATAGATAATAAAAAACTAACTAAAATATTGAAAATAGTGGAAAAATATATATAAAGAGTTTAACATTTTTAATTTCATGCATCCCCATGTTTTTAGTCTTTGTAATATTTAATTTACTATTTAGTGTATATTTCTTTAAAATAGGGTTGTGGTATCTCAGCGCATTACCAGTGTTATTTACTGTTTTTATAGTTATTAGTATTGCTAGTCTAAATCCTGCTAAATTCTTTGATAAAAATAAATTTATAGAAAGTTTTATGATGAACTTATATTATATCGCATGGTGATTTATAATGTTTGGCGTCGTAGGAATATTTGGACAATTCTCGTTCTTTTGACTGAATTTCTTCTCAATTTCTCTATATCTTATAATTATAAATATTTTTTTACGATTATTTTCTTATCTAGTTGGTTTTAGAGACTGACAAAAAGTTTTTCAGTTTTGATATTTTTTCTCTATATTTCTTTGTATTACTAGCCTTATACTCAACATCTTTGGCGTTACAAAATTAAATAATCTAGATTTAGTTAGAACTCCTGAATGAAATTTTATGCAACTGCAATCAGGGACATTTGTCGCGGTCAATGAATGAGAAGAAGTTGAGCAGGCAAATGGGAAAAAAATCAAAGTAAGAAAAAACAAATCTAACCTTTTGTTAGAATGATCTTATATCAAAATAAAAAATGGAGACTATTTGCAATATTCCAATTGAGAATTAAAAAAGCAATCGACAGCTGCCTATTTTTCATATTACGATCTGATAGACGCTGTGATGTACTTTATTTTGCTTACTTTTGGCGTATATGCTTTTATAAATTTTGTTGTTTCATCTTTTATGAATATAGATGACAATATAAAATATAGAATGTTTTTGTTTTTAAATTTTTCTGTAATGATACTGATATATATTTTTTCAAATCGTGATCTTTATACAAGCATCTTATTATCGCAAGTGTATTTGACTCTCATATTTGTTTTGATATATTTCTCCAAAAAATTTGCCATAAAAGAAGAAGATGCCCCTGCATTTGAAGAGAAACCAACTTTAGAAGATATCTTATCTAGGAAAAAGAGGATTACACAAAAACATAGAGAAAAGGGAAAATATTATATAGTATACGAATATCTTACCAAACTTGATAAATTTTTTTGAACAATGCCAAATGTTATGAAATTCGTATATTGAATTGCAAATGTTGTTTTAATTTTCGTTCAGATAACTCTTTTTATTATTCATATTTATTCCAATCCTTGAAATACAGTCTTTTATTATGAAATCTTATATTGGGTAGGTATAATATTATTCTTCATGAACTTTATATTTCTTCAATATATTGATTATTATTACTATATTCAAAGAATTTTCGTATTTTTTGTTATCAACTTCGGAATTTATTTAAGCGTTATAAATCTTTTTGGAGGATCTGAACTCATGTGAGATAAATATCTTTATATCACTATTATATGAATAGTTTGGAATATATTAAATAACTTTGCAATTTTTGCTAGCAGTCCTCTCAAAGAAAAAAAGTTTTTATACACAGAGGATTATTATCTGTGGATACTATCAAATTTTTGAGCGTTACTTGTAAATATTTATTTTATATTTAGATTGAGTATATTGTGATGAAGCATCTTCTTCAAGTTGAGTCTATCATTGTTATACGTATGAATTCAGTTATTCTTAACTTTCTATAATATAAAATTCATCAAGAGAAATTAATCACTAAATAATTTTATTGGATATTATATAGTCATTTACTCGTTCAAAATACTTTAATATAAATATAGAAAAATATCATGAAGTATATTTTAAGAAATATAAAATTTTCAAGTATAATATAGAGAAATCTTATTTTAATCAAGATATGATTTAATAAAAATATTTATTTTAGAGAAAA
>CALFEN010000112.1 GCA_937950065.1 uncultured bacterium
TTTTTATTTATAAAAAAATGTAAACTCTTCGTAATTTGATTGTAGATTTTGAAAAAGTCTTGCTATTTTAAAAATTTTTTTTATAATAGATTAGTAAAGATTTAAATAGTAAACATAACTCATGAATTCAGCCGCTAATATATTGGAAGAAGAAAAGATTATTGAAAATGGTTTTGAAACTCTAGAAAAATTCGTTGTGAGGATATTGAATGAATCTCAAAAAAGCAATAAAAAATTTGTAGCAAGATTTAATTGAGTATCAATAATTATATATCCCAATAGTAACATATCAGCTGATGAATTAGTAATCCTATTTCGCGAAAAGCTTTGATGAACAAAAATGAAAAAAATAAAAGAAAAAGAATGACAAATAGGAGAGATGATAACAAAGCTTCCTTCATTAAATTTTAAAGATTTCGAAGAAATTTTGGATTGGATCTATACTCTAGAGAAGAACAAAAAACTCGCTGGATTACAATTTGATAAAAAGAAAATAACAACTATATTCGCTCAAAACTGATTTGAACCAAATGAAGATATTGACTATAATTTTAGTACAGAAAATGAAGAAAGATACTGAAGATATCTAGTCTGACTTTTTTTATATTATATCAAAAATTCCAATAAAATTTCTGAAGCACTACCCCATCTCATAAATATCTGGAAACAAAAATTTGGGAAAGAAGCCAAAAAAACTCAAGAAAGATTTAAGAAAATGAAAATCTAACATTACACTATTTCCAAACTATAATCTAAATTTTTTTATTTTAAAAAAACAATCGGGTAAGCCTTTTTCCCAATTGTTTTTAATAATTTAATCAGAGATAATACAAATACTATTTGTTACTTCATTTCACTTTCTTATAGATATCATTAAACTCATACATTTTTTGAGCGTACAATAATTTTATTTTTAAGGCAGTTTCTGTTTCCAATAACTTCATGGAACTATATTTATCATATAATGTTTTTACATTATTATCAGTACTTATTGTTGATATATAAAGAGAAAGCATTTTCTCTAATGTTATGTTCATATTTTTCATATAATTTTCATCCATTTTATTGGCAAGTTTAAGATATTTCTCTTCATAAGAACCTCCTGTTTTTGTAAGATTATTTAGATCTTTTGCTAATCTACTACAGAATATATAATCATATATATCTTTTGCCAAATCAATCTTACTATTATCTTCGTCTAATTTGTTTGTAAGATATTGGATATTAGCATTTATACTATCAAGTTTTTGAATCATTTCATTGTTATTATACTTCTTTCTCAAGACATTGGTATATTTCACAAATATATTATATACTTTATCTAATGTCTCCTTATCAAGTTTTTTGGATAATTTTAAATATCTTGCATCATTGTACTGACTTACCAAGCTACCTGATTCATTTATAGTATCAGTTCAAGTCAAAACATCTCAAGTTGTAGCCTCTTCTTCGGTAGAGTCTTCAGTGGTCTCTTCAGTAGTTGTAGTTTCTTCATCGGCTGTTTCCTGGGTATCAGAGTCTTCGTCATCACAATAAGACTCATAACCATCAGCAGCAAAACATTTACTTCAAATACCTCAAACCAAAGAAACCTTACCCATATCTATGTTTGCAATATCCATACTATATTTTTTATTTTCTCAATACATCAGATTGTATGATACATTCTGCTCTGGTAAATAAAAATTTATATCACTGGTATTTGTATAGTTAGGGTCAAGCGTTGCTGTTATTTTTATATTTATACCATCTTTTGCATAAGGGATATATAGATTATCAAATACCAACTGATATTTTTTTTCTCAAACTTTTTTTAGATATCATACTGCTTCTTCATCTGTTTTTATAAGTTCCCTACTTGATGCAGTATATATATATCTTCTAGCATCATCTCAAATACTTATCTTAAAATTAGAGAATGGCATATAATCAGTTCATTCAAAATTTATATATAATTTATCCATATATACATTTCATAAAGTATTTATTCAAGTAAGACTAAATTCAACACTAGTATCCTTTTGCAATTTCTTTTTTAGAGTTTGTGAGTCCGATGTTAACTCAAAGTTATCTACGCTTCCGGAAAGTCAGAATATAAAATTCAATTTGTAAATATTACTTGTAAGGTCTCACCTTACAACTTTTATCTCATTTGATTCCTGATCTGGGATTGTAACTGTCAAAGATTTGTATGAACATTTTGTTGGCACTGTTTTTACCTGTTCAAAGTAAACTTGATTTTCCCCGCATTTTTCAGAAAATCAAACTCACTGTATTATAGCTGTTTTACCTGCATCAAATCAATCAGGGAAAGATATAAAATATATCTCTGGATTTCATAAATACATGGTTTTACTAGAGTCGGTCTGGAAAGTTAGGCCGTTTGATGTTCACATCTTATTTGATAATGTTACAGAGATGTTTTGTCATGTCTGAACGTTCCCTGGCATTGTTATAGTTCATTTCACCTCGCTTTGTCATTTTGTCAAAATAGGGACATTACTAGAATTTTTGGATATATAATCTGGAGAAAATCAGATACTTAATTCACTGACGTTAGTTCACATAACATTTGTAAAATTTTCTCAATATATAGTAAATGATCATCATGACTTAAACCCATTTCCTTCTATCTTAAAAATCTTTGGTTTTAACTCCCGTGAATAATCAAACCGAAATGTTTGAGAATAAAGACATTCATCAGTATATATTTCAAGCTTCCCGTCTTTCACCAAATTATCAGTATCTATAGTTATTTTAGAATTGGATTCATTTTTATATACCTCATATTCAGTTCAATTGTATTTCACTTTTACCTGCCTTCATTTACTCAAATTATCCACATAAAAAGTCACATAACATGAAGTAGAATCACAATACGGAGTCTGCACTGACTTTATCCTAGGCACAATATCAAGATATGTAAAAAATTTATTTGAACTTACAGATCATATATCAACACGGATATTATCTGGTGTAAAATAGTAATTACAAGAAAATTTACTTAATATATCAGTTCAACTACTATTTTTTTCACGAGTAACTGTAGGGAAAGCTGCATATATATAATTTGATCAGGTTTTTACCACTGTCAATTTATTACTACCGTAATAGACGGCTAAATCTCATAAAGTATAATCAAAATTTCAATCAATTTTGATGACATACTTGGTATTTTGATATTCATAAGATACATTACTAATTTCAGGGTAAGACAAAGCTTTGACATAGAGATCGTTGGATTCCTTATTGTTTACTTTCAACTCAATCTTCTTATTGTTTATATTTTCATTAGGCAACGTAAGATATATGGTTTGAGAATCTATTATATTATATTGAGTGATTTCTTTACCATCGTAGGTAAGAGAAACTGTGTCATTATCAGTTGTCTTCAAGTTTCTTCATTTTAAAATCACTTGTTCTCACGGTTGTATAATCCCATCATCTACTGCCTTTATATAAAACAATTCTGGGTTTGATACTTCCATTTCAACATAATTTGACGCCATACCATCACAAATCAAATTTCATCAATCAATAGTATTTTGCAGATCAGTAGGCAAACTGGCATAGTATGAACCTCCGCTTGCAAACAAATTTAAATCTGTTCAATCACTTAAGTTCAAGATACATGTTCATGTAAAAGTTCAATTTACCAACAAATCATTTCAATCTTTAGTCTTATCTACAGATGAAAGATAAGGCCAATCAAATGAATCATATGAAGAACCATTTATACTCACTACGGTCTTTAGATTTGAAGAAGACAGGGTAAAATCACTAGGAACTGTAAATGTAAATTTTGATCATTCTGCTCATTTAAACTTCATAGATTCTCCTCAAATTTCCAATGTTACTGTAGAGGCATCACTTAAATTGGTATTTACACTAATCTCTGTAAGCCCTACAAAGTAATTATTTGTACTTATACTAAAATCAGTCCAAGAGTAAGCATTTACAAATCCAGATAACAACATCAATCAAAAAAAGATTTTTAAGTAACTTTTCATTTATATATTATAAAAAAATAAAAATTTACAATATTTTAAAAAAAAACTAAAAAATTGCAAGTGGTTTTTACTCATAAAACAGAAAATTCCATTTACTTTAGAATAAAAAACTATTTATTGTATTGTAAAATTTCTATTTTCTTTTCTGGATGCATTTTTTCTACAGCATATCTAAGTCACTCACGCGAAAAATATTTATAATTATCTTTGATAAATCATTCAACAAGTTTTAGATCCGAAAGACTAAGCTCCCTAAGTACCCAGCCAGTACCAAGCTGTACAAATCTTTCAGGATTTTGAATTGTAGTGGAGCAGATAGAAACAATTTCTTCATTATAATTTCAAGTCTTGCCTAACCTAACAAAGGATACGCACGCCGACCTCTGCAGTCGCATAAATTTACTATCTTTTCGTTCAACTATTTTTTGAGCAGCTTCAGGATATTTTATCACAATATTTGTATTTACTCTACTCGAAAGGACATCGCAATTTGCCCAATCATAAATATTTATTTATATCTTTTATGTTAGGTTATAAAGAAAATCGACATGCAAATGTTATTGTACAATCTTCTGTAATATCATTGTAGTAAAACACTTATCTTCGAATATATCAGAATCAAACAATTCAAAAGCAAGGTTTATCTGTTCTTGTATACTAAATAATTTTATCTCTCTATACAAATTTCTAAATATTTCAGTGATTTGAGGAGATCTGAGTCCATAAAATTTAGAAATTCATTTCATATATCTCTGGAGAACTTTTTGGTGTTCTGAATCTCAATTTATCAGAAGCTGTTCTTGTATAGTTTTTATAAAATTATTTGACATTACAATCTTTTACAAATATAAATGTTTTAATCTTTGGAAATCAGATATCTCTTGTTGTAAAAAGTTATATTCTTGAGAAATCATCTAAACCAGATAACGTCCTCTCCTCCAATATCTGCAAAAATACTTTCGTCAGTCTTGGTATCTACAAAGTCTTTCCAGTTTTCTTCTCATATCTTGAGATACTGTTTGTTATCATCCATATTTATCCATTTAGTCAAAATGTCAGAATATTTCGTTTTTATCTGATCTATAATATCTACAAAAATTTCCAGATATTCATCAGAAATTCATATAACATCTAGAATATAAATTTTTTTCAAGACATTTATCTTAATATCAGATTTAAAGTCTAAATTTTTTATTTCCAGATATTTGAGATACAGCACAAATCCAAAAATAGTATCTCTCAAGACAGCGACTATTCCAAGTATACTAAAATCAGAATATTTATCTGTGAGATCCACGTTATTTGAGTTTAATTTCTCCAGTATATCTACCCAAACCCAGAAATCAAAAGTATATACATTTTCCTTAATATTGGAAATATCTTTCTCACTAAAATTAGCATATAAGATATCAGAAAAGTTTTTTATATTTTTTAAATTAAAACTAACTCTATCATATATAGTCTTAACAAAAGTTTGATTATCCATCTTTACAAGCTGTGAAATTTTATCTGCAAAAAGATCTTTAAAATAACTTAATATTTCTTTGTTTTGCACATAGATTTTGATATCCTTACCATTGATGTCCTGTAGGATAGATCATATAAAATTTTCATCAAAAAGCCTCAAAATGAATGTATTGGAATAAACCTCCTTAAACGTGGATCTAAAAGGAAGGTTGAATTTCTCTTTACCTGCACGTACGTTGTCCAGTGCGTATTTGTAGTAAAACACATTTTTGGAGTAATTGTATAGAAGTCAGCCAAAAAAGAATAAAGCATCTTGTTTCATTTCCAAGATATCACCTGTATCCAAAATCTGTTCTAGGATATTTCTTCTAAAAAGTCTGAGATAAAAATTATCTCATCTGGATATCCAAAATCATCACAAGAAAGTCAGATAAAAATTTATAAATCTTTCCATCATATTGGATTCTTTTTTTATTCTTTCAGGGATTTTAATATTTTCAGGGTTTTCATTATCTCATACCTGGGATATAAATTCATCTATTTCATCATCTATATCATAAGTCTGATTTTTGAATTTATTTACTATATATTTTTTTACTCATTTGAAGTATTTACGCTTAAAAAGATGATAATTTGTCATATATTCTATGAGTTCTTCAAGTTTTTCATCGGATTTCAAAAAAGAATTTATATATTCGTCTAGTATTTTTTTGTCATAAATACTGCTGGTAACATATTCTATAACTCCTAGAGTATCATCTCCGTCGTATAAATATTTGATCAATAAATCTGCAGGAAGAACTAGATTTATAACTTTTTTTTCTGTAGTGGAAAAGATTTCGTTCCTTGTATATTTTGCATAGTTATCGACAAAATCAAGTAACAGAAATTTATAATTTCATTTTTTTAGTTCATCGTAAAACAAGAGGTTATAAAATTCCTTTTCCTGTATTCTTTTGTCAAAAAATATCTGATTTAGTCTTTTGTAAAAATAAAAAAGCATAAAAAACACCTGAATATTTTCTTTTATGAGTTTATTTTTCATTTCTTCAAATTTTTTGTCATCTATAGTTTTTCCGTTTTGAGCGATAATTTCTTTGAAAAAATTGAAAAACACTTCTATAAACCATTTATAATTTTGCTGATCATTTTCAAAAGGAAAAACTTTGATCCTGGAAATAAACACAAATGTTATCAAAAAAATGTTTATCAAAAAATCATTGAGGTAATGCAAATCTTCTCATTCAAAACTATCTTTGGTGTAGATAGATGACAAAAAAACCATACATATTCATATATTTGCTGGTGAAAAAAATCTGTAGCCGTTGAAATTGGAGACCACTCAATATGAATAATAAAAATCAATATCTTTGACTTTGATAGTAGGGTTTTCACCAAATCATATCTTTACATCAAAACTATCCAAAGAAATATCAAAAAGATTTAATTTATAATTTTCTACAACTTTCCTGTTTACCACAGAAAAAAACTGTTTGGCAGAAATAAACGAGATAAACATACTTGCCGGATTTATCGGCTGATTTACCATTTGCTCGGGGAATAGAGATAATAATATTCTTTTGAATAGCTGCATTTTCTTTTTTATATTTAAATGTCTGAATATTATATAAAAATTTGGGAAAAACTCAAATGTTTTTTGTATGATTAAAATATTGGGAATATTATTGAGCACTAAATATAAAAAGACAGAATAACACATCAAATAATTTTTGGATATAATATTGTGTCCAGCGAATACGGACATTTAAAATAAATCTAAAAAATACACTATTTAAATTTGACAAAAAAACTTTTTTGAATAAAATTTATTCAAGAAATTTATTTTTTAAATAAACAAAAATATGGTGACAAAAATATGACCAAACGAAAATCCACATTCATTTTTTACTCAAATAATAGCCGAAGCCATCGCTGAAGAAGCTTCTGATATACACATAACTCCGCAAAAGGATTTAATATTGATTAAATTTAGAAGAGCTTGAGAACTCGTAAATATTTATGAACTCACAAAAGAATTTTATTCACAGATAGTAAATATCATAAAAACAAATTCTATGATATGACAAAAAAGCGATGGAGATCCTCAAGATGGAAAAATTCACCTGAAAGTAAATAGTGAAGAAAAAAAATTATGAATAAATTTGAGAATATCTATATTACCATCTCTTTTTGGTGAAAATGTGGTAATAAGAATTTTGGTAGAAGATACAAACAAATTGGATATAGAGAAACTCTGATTTGTATGAAAAAATTTGGAAGATCTAAAGTCTACAAAAGATTTGATGAACGGACTTGTATTGGTAGCTTGAAGTACTTGAGCAGGTAAGACTACAACCATATACTCACTACTAGCCATGTTTGATCCTGCAAACAAATCCATTCATACTATAGAAGACCCTATAGAATACCAGATAGATGGGTATGTACAGTCACAAATAAAATACGATGGAAGTGAAAAAGAATATAATCAAAAATTTAATAAACGAATAAAATGACTTCTCAGACAAGATCCTGACATCATCATGGTAGGAGAACTCAGAGAACAGGAAAGTGCATCTCTTTGCTTGGAAGCAGCCACTACATGACAAATAGTTTTTGGAAGTATCCACACAAACAGTGCTCTATGAGTACTTGCAAGACTTAGACAGCTTGGGGTAAAACCTTATCTTATATCTGCATGACTAAAATATATAGTCTATCAAAAATTAGTAAAAAGAGTTTGTCCTCACTGTGCTGTAAAAAAAGACATGACATACAATGATATATTTAAATCTGATCTAAACAGGCTCGTAACACTACCATGAGTAGAGAACTGACAACTCTTGTTGTCATCTGCAAACTCTGATGGATGCGACAAATGCAAAAACTGATACAATGGAGTCACTCTTATCACAGAAGTAATAAAAGTCGATGAGAAGCTATCACAACTTATATTTGAGGACAAATCAACTAAAGAGATTAAAGAATATCTAATATCCAAAAATCATATATGAATATTTGAGGACGCTTTACTCAAATCAATAAATTGACTTGTAGATATGAACGAAGTATTTAATCTAAAAAATTAAAAAAATTTAAATTTATAAATATAAAAAAAATACAGATAATCTGTATTTTTTTATTTTTAGAATTGTAATATTCAAATGGAGCGGGCAACGAGGCTCGAACTCGCAACCTCCTCCTTGGCAAGGAGACGCTCTAGCCAATTGAGCTATGCCCGCAAATAAATGAGGATTATACTTCTATAATCTCTATTTTCTCTTCTTCTTTCTGTTTTTTGATTTTTTCATTGATGAGGATACCAATAGGTCATACCACCATCAATATAGCTCAAAGTATATTTAGTATATCTGCCAAATATACGTAATTATCAGGATCATCTTGCAATACATAACTTCAAAGCAATATAAGAACTATTCATGTAATACATTGTATAAGTCTTTGGCGAGGTATAAAGAAAGACTTTATTCAGGAAAAGATTACTCGTAAACCAAAAATTCATATTACTCACAATACCACCATATTCAAATTTGCATATCAAGGTTTAACTATAGTTTCGTTATTTACAAAAAGATAAGATACATATCATACTATACCAACACCTGTAGCAATCCTCAAAGCTGAAACCACTTTATCTTTCATCAATTCTCTTATTTTTTAAAAAGTAAAATTTATAATAATGATTTTTGATATAATTTCAACTGAAAATCTTAAAAAAAATTGCTATTATTTTTTACCCTTAATTTTTTTAAGATTTTATATTATCTTTGGTTGAAACAAAAATATATTTGATTATAATTAATATGTTTTTATACTATAAAAAAATAAAATGATAGACCTAAAGAATAACTTCCCAATATTTGCGAACAACCCCGGCATCGTTTATCTAGATAACGCTGCTACCACCCAAAAACCTTCTTATGTAATAGACGGGATTTCAAATTTCTTATCTAACGATTATGCAAATATACATCGTGGTGCTTATGTTCTTTCCGAGAGATCCGAAGAATTATATTTTGCTTCAAAAGAAAAAATCGCTAAAACTATCTGATGAAAAGCGTCTGAAATAATTTATACATTCAACGCCACTTATGCATTCAATATACTTGCCCAGTCTATGGCAAGATCCTGAATGCTAAAAAAATGAGATAAAATTTTGATTAGCATAGCTGAACACCACGCTAACGTAGTGCCTTGGCAAATTTTGCAGGAGGATATCTGAATAC
>CALFEN010000113.1 GCA_937950065.1 uncultured bacterium
AAACTCTAAAGACTTGTAATTCTGTATTTAATGAGCAAGCTTCCAAAACAGATGCATATTATAGGCTTCTTTGAGATGTGATGCTTTGAGAATCTCTTTGGTTTCCACGTTGGGATATGATAGCTTCATCTTGGGAGTTTATAGATTATCTTGCTGATATCAAAGATAAAGGAGCTACAATCCATTGATACGAGATTTGAACCAAATGACCTCTAGCTTCAGATGAGCTTCTGAAAAAGGATTGAAGAGAGCGATTTGAATAAAATCTCTTATTTGACTTGAAAAATGGATAAAAATACATATAAGGGTTATTATAACCTAATTTTGAAAAAATGAAAAAAATAATAGAGGTTAAAAACTTGTCTAAGATATTCAACATTCAGACCAAAAGACAGTGATTTAAAAATAGAATAAAAGATTTTTTTGTTCCGCAATACAAACAATTTCAAGCAGTGGACAATATTTCTTTCAGTGTATGAGAATGAGAAAAAATAGCATTTCTATGACCAAACTGAGCAGGGAAATCAACTACGATAAAGATGCTTACAGGGATTTTGCACTATACCTCTGGCGAAGTCTCTGTATGTTGACTTGATCCTATAAAAAATAGGAAACAGCTTGTATATAATATTTGAGCTATATTTGGGCAGACGTCCAGACTTTGGTATCATCTGACAGCGATGGATACTTTCAAAATCGTTGCAAAGATGTTTGATGTACCTGATGATGTTTTCCAAAAAAGGATTAATTTTCTTATTTCTAAGTTTGGAATAGAAGATATAATAACTAGACCTGTCAGGAAACTTTCACTATGACAAAGGATGAAATGCGAAGTTATAGTTAGTCTTATTCATTCTCCTAAAGTGCTTTTTTTGGATGAACCAACAATTGGTTTGGATATTATAGCTAAGCAAAATCTTAGAGATATAATAAATCAAATAAACGAAACTGAAAATACTACGATATTTTTGACTTCACATGATTTGTGAGATGTTGAAAAAATCTGTGATAGAGTAATAATTATAAATTATTGAAAAGTGCTTTATGATGGAAGTATCAAAGAACTTAGGAAAAATCATATCAAAACTAAAACTTTGAAAATAAATTTTCTCAATGGTAAAGAATTTA
>CALFEN010000114.1 GCA_937950065.1 uncultured bacterium
TAATATAATAGTTTGAGATTTATTGAGAATAATAGAATATCCTAAAAGAGGATTTCAAACATATCAGGAAGTGCCAGAAAATGTATTGCAAGCTTACAAAAGACTAGTAGAATTATGATTTACAAAACACCCTCTAAAAGAAATTTAAGATTATAAACTAATAAAAAACCTTGATTTCAAACAAAAATTCATTATTTTATATGAATATTGATTTTTTTAGTTAGAAAAATAAAAAATGAAAATCTGAATAGTATGACTGCCAAATGTATGAAAATCTACATTGTTTAATGCACTGACAAAATCTTATGCTGCCGACTCTGCAAACTTTCCATTTTGCACTATAGAGCCAAATATATGAATAGTAGACGTAAAAGATGCAAGAATAGATAAGCTTACAGAAATTTCCAACTCCAAAAATAAAGTATATGCAAATATAAAATTTGTAGATATTGCTTGACTTGTAAAAGGAGCAAGTCAATGAGAATGACTTGGAAATAAATTCCTAGCTAATATCAGGGAAGTAGATGCTATTGTGCAAGTAGTTAGATATTTTAAAGACAGCGAAGTTGTGCACGTAGAATGAAGTATTGACCCGCTCAGAGATATTGAAATAATAAATACCGAATTGATCTTATCTGATCTGGAACAGGTGGAATCAAAGCTGCCAGCTCTTGAAAAGAAATTTAAACAGAAAGATAAAGAAGCTGAAAAATTATATCCTTGACTAGCCAAAATCAAAGAATTTTTGGCAAAAGGTAAACTTGCTTATGACGTAGCAGATGAACTCAATGATGAAGAAAAAAAGGCTGTAATGCAATATAATCTTCTGACTTTCAAACCTTTTGTATATGCAATAAATGTAGAAGAAGCAAACCTTTGCAAAGCTGAAGAAATAAAAAAAGAATTTGAAACTAAACTTAAAAAACCTATAGCAATAGTCAGTGCCAAATTTGAATCTGAAATAATGGAATTAAATGATGAAGAAAAATCTGAATTTATCAATGAAATAAAAGATAGCTGCGAAGATAAAAATATAAAAATACCAACATTGGACGACCTTATCAAAATCGCTTTTGACGAAGTATGACTTATGTATTTTTTTACTACAGGTGAAAAAGAAACCAAAGCTTGGACTGTTAAAAAAAGTTCAACTGCTCCTCAATGTGCCGGAGCTATTCACACTGATTTTGAGAGAGGCTTTATCAAAGCTGAAATAGTAAACTATGAAAAATTTATGGAAGCTTGAGGCTGGAGCAAATCCAAAGAAAAATGATTTGTCAGACTTGAATGAAAAGAATATATAGTTCAAGATTGAGATATTATAATTTTTAGATTTAACGTATAAAAAATAAGATAATATCTTATTTTTTACGATATACTATAGCATTTTTGTAAACTTCGAATCTCATACATCCTTTTATGTTTTCTCAAAATTCATTGATATGAGATCTATTAGAGTTATATCAAATATTATTTCATACATAGCAACCGTCTGGAGACAACACTCTAAATATTTCAGTGGCTATAGATTTTCTTTTCCTAGTATCTCATATTATAGTAGTATCAATACCGCTGCAAAGTATACTGACAGAATCATCGGGCAGTCTTTCTAAAAAATCCAGCATATCCTGCTTTACGACTATTGCAGGGATTCAGGTCCCTTTATAAGCCTCTATATTAAGAGTCAATATAGCGTCATTTATCCACTCTACACCTATATAACATTTTACATTACACTTATCTACTAATTTGTAATCAGAGGCTTGAGCTCCTGCTCACAAATCTATAACTATTTGTCCACTAAAATCTAATTCTGAAATATGAAACATTCATTCTATAAGTTTGAGAGGATTTCAATAATCTATAATCTCTGCTAAATTCTGCTCTACAAATAAATCAGTATCTGCATCAACATAATGCAAAACTCATTTTTCAGTCTTCACAAGATTTAACCCTGACATTTTTATACCGGGTATTACTCATTCAATTCAATTTGCTTTTAGACAAGCTGATAAATCTTGTTCTATAGGTAATTTTGGGGAAAATTTATTTCACTCACCATCAAGACTTTTTTCCTTTTCCATATTATCAAATCATATTTTTTATAAAAATACGAGAAACTATAGGAGCCTTCTATATCTGTCCAAGAAAATCAATGTATATTCTCATCATCTATAAAATTGTCATCCAAAAATGCTATTCATAAATTTTATCTAGAAAAAATATATCAGAATTTAAAAACACTACGTATTAATACAAATTTATTATCAACTATTCATCATCTCTTTTTACATCTTCACCATCTCATAATACTTCTTTTGAGTCTACTACTCATTCTCTTGATGGATCGTCATCTTCTTCTAAAATAATAGCTGCTCTAATTAAATTTTCTACATCAAGAGCCTGTATTGTTTCTGGAGTTTCATCATCTCAATTAGATGCTGACTCCTTATCTTCTGGGGTCAAATACTCTATATCAAAAACTTGATAATCTAAAGCTCCTCTGACATCAACCTTTTTATTTAAACGTCGAGGAAGAACCAAGGTAATAGATGAATTATTCTTTACTTTCACATCTATTTCTTCCATATGATTTCATCTATACATTTCTCCTGTCAAGAGAGTCCCATCACAAACATCGTATATCCCATACTCCATACCAGTAAAATCAGGTCACTCTACATACTTCCCCACTCTCCAAAATCTAGGATGAGAAGTAGGTGTAATATATCTTCATTGATCTATAACTTTTGGTATGTATTCTCAAGGATGCTCTGCTGCACTCAATCTCGCTAGAAAATAAGGATTTTCAACTTGTCATTCATCTTTATATACTATAGTATCATCTGTCTCTTTAAATCTCTTATCATCAGATGCTCAAGCTGGAATGTGATGTGTTTCTGTCCTGTCTGGCGTTTCATCTCGAGGAGTTCAAGATATTACGTATTTTATCTGATGTTCAAAAGCTTGATAGAAACCGGATGTCGGGCTATAAAGTGAATCTCAAGTATATATTATTGGTCACCTAAAACGGTTACTCCACAATAGTAGATAACTTGAATTAACGCTTTTATCCCCGTCTTTTTTTAGAATATTACCTGTTATCTCTATTTTTCATATATTCTTATCAATCATAAACTTTCTGCCATCTTTTTCAAATATTTGAAAATTCATATATCAAGTTCAATAATTGAGCCACTCCTCTATCCCATCTGCCAAAATGTCATATGTATCCAAATCTATTACAGTAAACTTTTTATCTTTATGATCTAATATTATTTGTCTTTCTTCATCACTTTGTATCAATTCAAATCACTCACTTCCCAAAATTTTTATAATCTCATCTTTTAGTGATTGTCTTATATATTTATCTCCAATATTATAAAGTAAATCTTTAATAGCAGATAAATAACTTCTAGCAAAAAACTTTGAATCAAGTGTTCTTAATTCATTGGTTTTTAAATATTTATATGCTAAAGATAAATCATCTTCAGTCAATTTCTCTCCATTCTCAAGCTTTTGGAGCAATGCTCTCAATTCTAGAGTCAAAAATTTTTCCGAATCTTTGTAAATTTCTCCCAAAGTCGGAGTGTTTGGATTGCGGTTTCAGCCTTGTGTTATAATATTACTCATCTTAATATATTTTAATTTTTAAAGATATAAAAATATATATAATTATTTACAATACAAAGTCAATACTATTTCTTAATTCCAAAATAAAAATACATACCCATCTCATACATAATTTTAACAATTTTTTATAATTGACTTGATTTTTTAAAAAATTTGTTTAAAATTCAAATCAATATTTTATACAATTATTTTTCTCTTATGTGAGATATGTTATAATCTTTTTCTTTTAAAATTTAGAAAGCTCTATTAACTAATAATTACTTATTTATTATTTTTTTATTGTAAACAAAAATTTAGCAGTTTTAAAGCTGCAAATAAAAATTAATTTCTCAAAAAAGTCTGGATAGGACATAATCTATCTGTAAATTTATTCTTATTATTAAATATTTTAATAATAAGATGGAAAAATAAACAAGCAATGCTTGTGGTTATTTTAAATCTTTAACGAAATAAAAACAAAATGTCAAACATCACAACCACAACCGAAACAGCAAATCTCCAAGCCTATATGTACAAGAAAGCTTTAGAGAATTTTAGAGCAAAACTTTATTTTTATGATATGTGAGAAAAAGCTGTATGGGAAGACGGGAATTACACCATCAAATGGTTAAAATTTAATAAACTCTCTCTTACTCATTCTAGTGCCGAACTCAATGAATGAAGTACTCCAAGTGAACAGAATTTCGGTGCAACAACAGTCAGTGCCACTCCAAAACAATTTGGTGAATATGTAATACTTACTGATATGCTACTAGACACTGACCCTATAAGTTACGTAGACGGCGCAGTAGACGAAATTGGTGACAATATGGCAAGAATCATAGACGACTATATCCAAGATACTATAGACGCTTGAAGCAATGTATTATTTCCATGAGCTATCACTCAAAGATCATCACTTACATCAGCATCTACGTTTAGTGCTGCTCACTTAAATCTAGCAAGAACCAAACTCGAAGCCGCTGGCGTACCAAAAATCGACTGACAATATGTTGCTATCATGCATCCGCTCGTATATCATGATCTACTTGCTGAAAGTGGAACTAATACTTTTATAGATATAGCAAAATATTCTGCACCTGATAGGATATTTAGATGAGAAGTAGGATCACTTTTTGGTGTAAGAATTATAGTATCATGAAACGTAAAATACTACACTGATGCTGGTAGTGGTGGAACAGTAGATGTCTACCCTACTTACGTGATAGGTAAAGGTGCTTATTGAGTGCCTATGTTGCAAAATATCACTACATATATCACACCTAGACAGGCTACAGATTCTGATCCATTGGCACAGAGAATCAAAGTTTGAGCAAAGGTTGCTTTTGCTTGTAAAATATTACAATCTGATGCTTTGTGGAGAGTAGAAACAGCTACTTCACTATGAGCAAATTAAGTCGCAACTCACAATGTGGGAGTCATTGCCTCTTTGATTTTGGGAGTATAAACTTTCGACTAAAATATCTACAAAACATAAATAAAAACAAAAAGGGACGGTGTCCCACCCATAATACATAGAAAACCCGCTGAATGCGGGTTTTTATTTTTAATAGATAATAACTAATAAATATTTATCTATCTCTTAACTCATAATTTACTTAAAAGTTCTTTACTACCATCCATGTCGTCATCTCATTGTTTCTTTCTTTTAATCTGGTCTCGTCAATAACCTAAAATTAATCATCATAAAATAACTAAACCTATACCTGATGATGCTAAAATAAGCACCATTCAAGTTCATATACTAGCAAATATATTTCTGGAATCAACATTTTCTAGTATAATTTTATCAGAATCTGTTAAAGAATGATTCCCTTTAAATTTTAATGTATTGTCTTTATCTTGATATATAGATTTTCATCTTAACTCTTTTATATTTCAAAGTTTAGAGATATTATAACCATTTTCCTCTAAAAATATAATATCTCTCTCATTATATATAGTAACCCCATTTTTCATCATTACAGATAATAATCATTCAAGAGATTGTAAGAGAAATTGTTGTTTTTCAGGAGTTATTTGTTCTACATGAGAAACTCACTGATCAAGTACAGTCATTTCAGTAAACTGTCATTCTTTGATTCGTGTCATAATTACAACTAATTCGTCCTTTGATATTTCTTTATCTGCCATTATGGTTTCCATAGCGTCTGATAAATTATTTTTTTCTTTTAACTTATCCAAGAGAGTCAATTGAGAATCTGTAAGATTACTTAATTTTTTCTTTTCGTTTAATTCTGTCATTTTTATTTTTTATCTAATTAAATATACTTATATTATAAATATATTTAATTTTTTGTCAATTTTTTACAAAAAAATATATTAATATGGATTTAAAATAATATTTTTTGAATATATTATTTTTTCAAAAGATAATTTTCCAGCCTATCAAATCATTCTTTGAGATCAGGAAAATCTCTACCAAAACATATCCTAAAATGTCATACTCATCTAGGACCAAAACCACCGCCAGGCACTAAAGAGAGTTTAGCTTCGTGCAAAATTTTCATACATTCACCAAGATCATCATCTGTATATCTAAATCTTGGAAAAACAAAATAAGCGGCTCAAGGTCTATGAAATTCGAGATAATCTTTTAGTTTATCAAGTCTCTTGACCGCATAATCTCTACAGTCCTGAAGTTCTTTTCTTACTTTGGCTGTCCACTCGTCATATATTTCAAAACTGGCTAACGCTGCCCACTGACTGTGCACCGGAGCACAGGTAATAAGTGAATCATGTATTTTTAATATTTCCTTGGTCAAAGCTGCCTGTGCTATAAGATATCAAACTCTCCAGCCAGTCATCCCAAAACTTTTTGACCATGAATTTATTATTATAAGATTGGATTTGTATTGCTCATAAAGTTTGATGCCACTATCAAAGGATTGTCAGTCATATATAAACTCTTCATATACTTCATCTATCACCAAAAATATATCCCTACCAGAGATATAGTCTAGTATCTCTTTAAATTTTTCTAATGAAAAAATAGAGCCCGTAGGATTATTTGGGTTTGCTATGACTATGGCTTTGGTTTCGGGTGTAATAGCTTTTTTGATAGATTCCACATCAAGATCAAGATTTACATCTAATGCAACATATACAGGGTTTCATTTGGCAATCTTGATACAACCATTGTATGAAGCATAACAAGGATCTATCAACACAACTTCGTCCTGTTCCTGCAATATCGTAAGCAATAATGCTGAAATAGCCTGAATAGCTCAAGCTGTTATTATCATCTCATTTACAAAATCAATTTCCACTCAATATTTTTTGAAATACCTAATAGCTACCTGTTCCCTAAGTGGGACGATACCAGGTACAATAGAATATCTGTTTGTTTGTCATCCTGTAATTTTTTGTATTACAGAGTCTACTATTTGAGGAGGGATATTATACCAAGGCACTCATTGTGCCAAACTCACTGTCCCTGATATTTTAGTAGCCTCGAGTTCCATTTTTTTTATCATAGACATTTCCTGTCCTTCCAAATTACACTTTATCATATCTTAAAAAAATATATAAATATTCATATCTCCAAAATCATTGTAAGAAGAGATTAATTGAGCTTCCTGAAATTCATCCAAAAGTTTTGTACTGATATTTTCAATTCCAGATACTTGAATCATGTTTTTATTGAAATCTTTGATTTTTGCAAGTAAATCTTGAAAAAAAAGTTTTTTTGTATCATACTCCAAATCTGTAAAAATCTCACTAAATTCTATTTGTTCTACTAGTATCTTTTTATCTAAATTTTGAAAAGCTATGTTCAAAGCAATTTCGTTATCAAAATAATAAATATAAATATATTTATTATCTTCCAACTCTATCTGCTCCAATTCAAATAATTCAGACATACTATACAGATAATTTTTTTAAAAAATTACTCTAAAGTAATATTTGGCAAAATATCAAGCAAGACATCATCTTCATTAAGTCCATCAACTTTGGCATCATAAGACAGTAATATCCTATGTCTAAGCACAGACAAACAAAGTCTCTGCACATCATAATGCTCTACATAATCTCTGTCCTGCAAAAAAGCCAAGGCTTTGGCTGCAAACATAAGTCCTATAGCAGCTCTTGGAGAAGCTCCGTACATTATTCTGCTATCAGGTTTTCTAGTAGACTCTACAAGTCTAACTATATAATCTTTGATATCTTCAGATATTTTAACATTATTTAAGTTATTTTGGATTTCTAGTATTTTTCTTATATCCAAAACTTTATTCAATTTTATATTATTTTCTTTTTCCAACGTATCCAATACTAATTTTTCTTCTTTGGCTGTAGGGTAAGAAATAATTATTTTGAACAAAAATCTATCTACTTGGGCTTCTGGCAAAGGATAAGTTCATTCCTGCTCTAGAGGATTTTGAGTAGCCAACACAAAGAAAGGTTTTGGAATATCATAAGTGTTTCATCATATAGAAACCTTCTTTTCCTGCATAGCTTCTAGAAGTGCTGACTGAACCTTTGGAGTAGTTCTGTTTATTTCATCAGCAAGCAATATATTTGTAAATACAGGTCAAATTTTAACCTCAAAATCCCTTGTTTTGGCATTGAATATTTCTGTTCAGATAATGTCTGAAGGCAGCATATCAGGTGTAAACTGTATTCTCTTAAAATCCATTTCAAGAATTTCTGACAGTACTTGTATTGTTTTGGTTTTTGCAAGACCAGGCACTCACTCCACAAGTATATTCCCCCCACAAACTATATTTACCAAAACAAGATTTAAGAACTCCTCCATTCAAATAATCTTTTTGTGTAATTCATTTTTTAAATTTATAAAATCCTGATTTTGAATTTTTAAATCATTTACTCCTATAATAAAATTCTGAGGATCTACTTTAGAATGTTTGATAGATTTTTTGATAGATTCTATATCTTTATCTGCTATTTTTATTTCCTTAATATCTTGTTCTTTTAGGATGGAGTAGAGAATATATATCAATATTACTATTACAAGACTTATACTTATAAATATCCAAATCATAAATATCTTTATTAATAATAAAAAATTTTAATTTAATTTTAATAAAATAAATGTAAATTTCAACTATTTTTTTTCTGATTTTCAAAATATTTCATCTATTCTTTCATTTATATAATTTTTTATTTCTTGCCTAATGTTCTCTTTAATTGTTTCCTGTTGTTTTGCTATCATATTTTTTATGTTTTCTTTTTGTTTTTCCAATAATTCCTGACTAGTAGTAGATAAGTTGGCATCTCCTGTGTGCACTGTATCCAAATTTTCTTGTAAATATTTATTTACACTGTCAAATGAAAAATCTACCAAAAACCTATAAGATGTATAAGCTCCAAATAAATAACCAATAACTATTCAAACTATCAAAAATATAATATTTTTCATTAATTTTTTTTTAAATTTTAAATTTATTTCTTTTTTATTAACTTTTATTGGGAAACACATTACAAAAATGTGAAAAATAGACTATACTTATCCATAATCAATATCTATTACTTTATCCCTAGAGGTAAATCATGTTAATATTTTTATTTTCCTTTTAGGGACATTAAAATATTTACTCAAAACTTCTACAAGCCTTGTATTTGCTTCTCCATCTATGGGTTTTGCATTTATCTTCACTTTATAAGATTTAGTTCCAAATAAATCTTCACCCAAGTCTATAATTTCTTCTTTTTTTGCTCCAGGGATTGTCTTTATATTTATTTTCATTAGACAATCTTTTTTGATACAAAAGCAAAGGCTGAAGTCAATACCAAAGTTTCTACAATTAACACAGAAAATACTTTCCCAAACTTAATAGCATCAAAAGCCATAAGCGTATCCATATTTCCTTTTAATATGTCTCAAGTAAATACTCCTAGTATGGTTGACCAATTATTCCAGTTTACCACCAAATTCACGATAAATACTACCACAAAACTTAATAAAAAGGTGTGGTAAATATTAAATCTAAAAAAAGATTTTTTTGCTGTTTCCATTTTATTGTTGTGTATCAAATGTAAGTAAAACCTTGTCTTGTTCTAAAGTTATCTGTCCATAAACTCTTGTGTTTTTATAATATTCTAAAGTTTTTTCATCTATTGATAAATTAGGATTGATTGCAGAATATTTTTTCAATAATTCAGCTATCTTGCCAGAATCTATAAAGAAATTCAATACTGTTTTTGAATTAGAATTTAGTTTTATACTTCATCAATTATTTATATTTGGTCAAAGAATCTGTACAATAGCTTGATTATTTGATGTCTTTAACAAACTAACTTCGGATTCCATCTCTCACATAGGAGCAGGGATTGTTGTTGTAAATCAAATTTTATTAGACTGCTCTATAAAATTAACCTTTGCTCAACTTCACATTTCAGATTGAATAGCTCATTTTGCTAAAGGAAAAAGTTTATTTACTACATCAAAGATATCTCATTTTTCAAATATCACAGCAAGTCATATACCATAACTATTTGCAGCCTGTGTCAAACTTATAGCCATATTTCAATCCAAAGTATTAGCTATTTTCTCATAATCTGTTTTGAGAAGCATAGCTCACATAGCTGGATTTGCTTCTGCATAACTAGTGAGAAGTTGTGTCAATTTTTCCTTATTCAACTCAAATATAGGTAATAAATTCCCAACTTCAGCAAATAATATACTTGAATCATTTAAATAATTCCCAAGTTTTGGATCAAATTTGTAATCCTGTCCAAATGGAAGATTTCCGCTAAACAATACTCCAAGTTCACCATAAGTTCTTTGTCTTGATAGATTGACAAGCATAGAACCATATTCAATATTTTGCAAATATTGTTGCACGCTACCTCACATATTGCTTGTGTCAGGTTTTGTAAAGATAGCAAAGTTATATTTCCCGTCATTGATATCATCAAGTTTTGTCTTTAATTTCTCAACTTTATCAATAGTTTCTCATGTATAATTTTCGAAATATTCTACTCATTTTTTTGTTCAGTAAATAATTGTATCAGAGTCTAAATTTTTATAAATATAATCTGCTCATGTATTTACAAGACCAAGCTTTATAGCTTTATTCATATCAAAGTTTGAATCAACCTTGGCTATCATAAAGCTTACAGGATTCATACCGTTTGGATCTTCCATCTCAAAAGCACCAAATTCTTTGATAGAAGAAAGAAGCTCTTTCATGTCTCATGTCATATCTTCGCTTTTGGTAGCGTTGATAAGATCTACAGTTTCTGTGTCAAACTTCATATAAGCTACTTGACTAAAGTTTTTTGGCATTTTAGTCAAGATACCTGATTTCCCAGATATATTCTTAATATCTTTTGTTAACTGTGAAAAGAAACCTTCATTTTTGCCTCATCACAATCTGTTCATAAAAATTTCATAGCCAAAAACTCCTAGCACAATAATTATAATTACTATTACAACTATTACTATTGGATTAATTTTTTTTGTAGAAATATTCATATTTTCTACCACAGAAGTTCTTTCTTGCGTTTTAACAACTTCTTCAGTATCTATTACTTCAGGTTGTCCCTGATTTTCTTTAATTTCTTCTTTAGACATTTATAATATTATTAAATTAAATAAAAAGCTTATTATCATTATAACATTTGATTTTTAATCTTTTTCATATTCAAATGTTATAAATTTCGGGTTTAGGGTTTATAGATTTTATTCTTTTCTATATTTGTAGCACGGAATAACACAAGTGCCGTTGGCACTAGTAGAGTGTAAATGTTTTGTCAGTGCCGTAATATTCTGGCCAGTGCTCATTGTAGTAAGCAAACATTCTCTCTATCCTGCCTTGATCAAGTTCTTCTACTCACAAAGTTTCAAGTTCCTGCCTAATTTGTTCTTTGTATTTATCAGCTTGTGAGGGATCAGTGATTACTATTTCAAATTCAGCAAGATAACCATAACCTGCATTTTTGTCTATAGTCACTGCAAAATCTTTGTAAGCATATTCCTGTCTGTGTCTAGACCATTTGGACTGATATACAAAACCTGCATCCAATATCAACTTATCCAGTTCATCTATGTTCATATTAGTGATTTTCTCTTCAAATTCAATCCTAGCCGTCCCATTGGCACTACTTGTATCGTCTATAGTAGATTTTACTATAAAAATAAGGGCTGTATCAGTTTTCCTGGTACGGATAGAATGAGTTTTCCCGAATTTTATTATATGTTCAAATTTTGGATAGACTTCTTCTTTTAATAAAGGCTTGATATTAGCCAATAACTTATCAAAATTTCAGTTTATAAAATAATGATTTAATTGAGAATTCTCATATTTAAATTTCAAATTTGGATCATTTTGTTTAAGTTTTTCCAAAAGAATATCTGCATTTGGTTTTTCTCACAAAAGTACTTTTACTTCTATTTCATAATTTTGAGTTGACATTATTTTTTAGTATTCAAATAAAACTTAAATTATTTTTTCATAGCACAAGGTCCTTCTTCTCAAGGTTTAGTTCTATATTTTTCATTAAATCATCACGCTACTGTAAGTGCTCATTTTAAAGCAGGCCGTGATTCATAGTTTTCCAAAGTAATATATTCAGTTTTTACTGTATCAAGACTTACTATTCTATCATCAAGCTTAATAGTAGGAAATGGTTTTGGTTCACGTGTAAGCTGCTCTTTTACCTGCTCAAGATGATTTTCATAAATATGTACATCACCAAAAGTATGAACAAAATCACCGGGCTCAAATCATGTTATCTTGCACAATATCAAAGTAAGCAAAGCATAAGATGCTATATTAAAAGGCACTCACAAAAACATATCTGCACTTCTCTGGTAAAGCTGTACAGAAAGTTTACCATCTATCACGTTGAATTGGGTAAGAACGTGGCATAGAGGAAATGCTAAAGCTTGTCAAGGTAAAGCCATTTGAAACATAAATTCAGGATTCCGCACTGTCATCAGTGTACTTTTCCTGTCAGTGAAATTCATAACATTATCTATCACCCACTGCAACTGGTCTATTCTCCTACCGTCTCAAGCTTTCCATCTTCTCCACTGTTCTCCGTATACCATAGGAAGATCTCCGTGAAGTTTAGCAAATTCGTCATCATTTTTTATTTTATCTACAAATTCATCTTTTGTCATTGTAGGGAATTCTCATTTTTCTGCTTTTTTATTGTATATCTTGTATGGATAATCATCCCATATATGTACATTATTATCTACAAGGTATTTGATATTTGACTGTCATGATATAAACCAATAAAGTTCATGCAAAATACCATTCCAATAAGTTTTTTTGGTGGTAAGCAATGGGAATCCTTTGGATAAATCAAACCTTATCTGTCTCCCAAAAACGCTTATCAAACCATTTCAAGTATTATGATCGTGTTTTAATGATCCATTTTCCAAGATATCTTTCAAAAGATTCAAATATTGATATTCAGGGTGTTTATCCATAGTATTTTTAGTTAATTATATAAATCTTTTTTTGGTATAAACTACAAAGTCAAACTCTTCAAAACTTTGTCTTTCAGTTTCTTCGAATTTATCTTCAAACACAGGGAAAGAGGTATCTCATTCATAATTTTTTTTTACTTCAGTCAGATATATTTTGTCAGCAAAATCCAAAAACTGTTTGTATACATTCTCTCATCATATAATAAAAACTTCATCATCTATCTCTTGTAGATCTTCAAGTAAATCATCGATATTATCATAAGTATCAACCCCTTCAAAATCTTCAGAGGTCAAAACTATATTTCTTCTGTTTGGTAATGGTCTTCAGATAGAAAGATAAGTATTTTTTCACATAATAACAGTATGTCAGGTTGTTAGTTCCTTAAATTTCTGCAAATCTGCTGGCAAATCCCAAGGTAATTTCCCATCCTTTCAAATCACTCTGTTTGGAGACATAGCTGCTATCATAGATATTTCCATATTCCTTGATTAGTATAATAAATATTTAAATATAATTATTTATTATCTTTTTTCAATATTAATTTTTATTTTATTAACTTTTTATATTCAATTTTCCCCAATATAATTATAACAATTGAAATACAAAAATATTTTTTTTGCCTTTGTAACTTGCAAAAAATTTTTAAATATATATAAGTAAACATTATCCTTTTATCTTTTGAAAAAAATAAATATGAAAAAACTTAAATTATTTATTCTAATCTTGTGCTTTGGATTGGTGAGTGCACAAAACGATATCACAAATCTAAAAATAAATATTGACAAGAAAATTGATGAAAACCCTTATATAGTAAATGTATTATTAAAAAAACTACCAAGTTTAAAATACAAATTTAAAAATATAAAAACTTATGATGAAATAATAGACTTCTTGAATGATTACAGAACAAATAAACTTTGATTGAATTATAATGATAAATACGCTTTATCTCAAATAGGATATTATTATCTAGATAATCACTTTGATAATTCTGTGATAAAACCAAACAATACTCTGCCAACTCCAAATTTTGATAAATTATTTATTACTTTTATCAAAGACGGCAAGATAAGATGCTGTCAATCAGGTAAAACATTGGGAGACATGGACAAATATATCTCTGAAGCAGTAGAGGCTTGTATAAATGACGAAAGATTTGGAGGCAAAATAACAAAAGATGAAATAAAAGATATAACTATAGAAATGAGCTTCTTGTACGATCATCAGTCTATTACATCAAAAAATTTTGCTAATATAAAATCATCTATAGAACCATGAATTCATTGACTAGAAATAAGAAATTGAAAAAATATTGCGTTTTATAAAGAAACTGTCCAGATATCCTCAAACTATGATACCAAGACAGCTCTAGATCAACTATGTAAAAAAGCAAAACTAAAGGCATGATGCTATATGAATAGTGATACATTAATAAATATTTATCATACATTCAGTTTTTTGACGAATAGAGAATGAAATATCCAAAACCTATACAGGTACAATCTTTTGCAAAATATGGAAACTATCTCACAGGACAAGATTTATGAGAGAATAAATTTAATTACAAAACGATATAAAAACAATATTAATCCCGAAAATTGAATGGTAAATTATCTTTATTATCCAAGCAAAGACAGTTACGAAAAAAAAGAAAACAATCACATTAGAAATTTAGCTTCTATACGGTGTATGGGCAGTCTAGACACTTTTTTTGGAAGTTGAGAATTCCAAAAAACTGCAAAAACTACATTAGAATATTACCTAAAATACAAAATATCAAAGGATTGATATGATTACCTAGATATAAACGGAGTTTCCAGCATTGCAAATAATGCGTTTGTAATTCTTTCATTATTAAATATAAACGAATTTACAGGGAAAGATGAAATTATGAATTCTTTTGCAAAGGGGATCATTGCTATGCAGCAAAAAGATGGTTCTTTCAATACAAATTTTAAATCAGATAAAAATAGTTGAGTAGATTTTTATCCTTGAGAAGCAATGTTGGCTTTGATGAAACTTTACGAATATTCACAAAATGAAGAATATTTAACTAGTGTAGACAAGGCTTTTGACTATTATGCAACTTATTGGAGGTGAAATAAAAACACGGCTTTTATCCCTTGGCAAACTCAAACTGATTATTTATTATACAAGTATACTAAAAATCAGAAAGTTGCCGACTTCATATTTGAGATGAATGACTGGATAATAGAAAACCATCAAACTGTAGTAAACGATTATTTGGATAAAATATGAGGGTTTAGCAAGACAGATCAAAGAATTTCTACAGCCTCTTATATGGAATGAATAAATAGAGCCTACGAACTTGCAGTACTGTTGAATGATACAAAACATATTGAGTACTACAAAAATTCTCTAAAACAGGCAACAAGATTTTTATTACAACTACAATATACAGACGAAAATAGTTTTTATCTAGCAAATCCAGAGAGATCAATCTGATGATTTAAACAAACATTAATAAATAATCAACTCAGAAATGATAACGCCCAGCACGCAGCATTTGCTCTTATGGGACTATGGGAAAACAAAATATTTTAGTATAAAATATTTTGTTTTTATTAAATCCTAATTTTTTTTACTATCAATTAGTCAATATATTTTTTTATTTTTTATTGATTTGAAATTAATAAAATAATATTTTTTAGATATTTACAGTTGAAAATTTATAAATATTCTATACTATTTATTTTAAAAGTTTATTTTTTTATTTAAGAAAATGACTAAAAATAACACTACAAAAAAAGTTAAAAAACAAGTTACAATAACTTTATCACAAGAAACAAAGGGAAAAATAGATTGAAAGTGAGGGGAAAGAACTCCCAACAAATCCAAATTTTTATTTCGAATGATATTTTTGGTGATTATTGTTATACTTTGAGTTTGAGGGTATTTTGGTTACAGATTACGGCAAATCCAAAACATAAAAAACTCTAATAAACAATTTTTTTCTTTACTAAAAAACAACCAAAATTTTTTGGCTTGGAATGCTACAGCTATGGTATTCAAACAAAAAGTAGATTTAAACTCATTCAACAGTTTTATAAATGAAAATAATATATCAAATATAGATGCAAACAATCTCACAGATAGTTTTTTAAAGTGATTTAAATGAAAATTATCTGGCAAATTTGGAGATAGTACAATACAAATAATGTTTGTCGATGAATCCTGACAGCGAAAAATTTATGAAATATTAGTCTGAAGCTGAACAAAACTACCTGCTGACTTCAAATATGTTCCACCAAAATCAGCAGGAGCTTGACGGACTTCTGTCAGACCAAAAGACCTTGATAAAATAGAAGAACAAGAACGCCTACCAACCACCGATGAAGCAAAAAAACTTGTAAATGAAAGCATGTCTGGCTTTGTAAGCGCATTGAACAAAAAAGATTTTACAGATTTTTATAAAAATTCTGCAGAATTATTTAAATGACAGACTGATGCAAAAACTATCCAAAATAGCTTCCAAAAGTTCATAGATGAAAAAATTGACTTAAACTATATCAAAGAGCTGCAACCAAAATTTTCTGGAAATATCCAAAAAGATAATTATGGATTTTTGGTACTAAACGGTAAATATTCATTTTCAGGAAAACAGGATCTGATTTTTACATTAAAATATAATAAAGAAAATTCTTTATGGAAACTTATTTCTATTAGTGTAAGCTTAAACTAAACCATATTAAAAAACAAACTTAATTTAAGCAAAATTAGAATTACTTTCTATAATTGCTTGTAGTTTAGCAATTTTATCATCATTACCTGCCATTTGTAGTTCAGCCAACTTTATAAGATCGTCCAAATCTCATAAAGCAACACTATCTAAATTTTCTGGATCGGATACTAACCTATTTAAATCTGCATTGTTTTTTTGGTTCTCTGATCATTGTAAATTTTCTGGATTAGACATTTTTGTTTTTTTATTAGTAAAACTCCTCCACCCGATTTCAACTTTTTTTCTCTTCTTCCCTTGATAATTCTTCTTTTAATTTTATTATTTTTTTTATTTTCTCTTGTAATTTAGCTATTTTTTCTCTCTGCTCCTTTATCTTATTCAAAAAACCTTCAAGTTTATCTACCTTATCCAAATTACAAATCATAAATATCTTGAGTAAAAGCATGTATTCCATATTTAAAGAAAAAAAAGTTTAGTTACTAAAAAAAGTTTTGGTAAGTCAATCAATAAGATCTTCTACTTCTCAATGTATCAAAACCTTATCATCATTTGATTTTTTATTTAATTTAGCTATTTTCAGGATATTGAATTTATCATGAGTAAGCACTTTTCAATCAATATTATTCTCCAGAATTGGTAATATATACCCCATTCTTATAAGAAAATTTGAATCATTAGGAGATTGTATAGTATATCAATTTTGTAATAATAAATTTAATAAATACATAAAAAGTCAATTTAGAATATATTTCTCATTTTCTGTAAGAATCTTTTCGCTACCATCTTGTAAGATAATATTATCAAATTCTCAATTGTGTAACGCCAACAAAAAGTCCTGAATCTCTTTTTTACTGATTTCTCCATCTATTGCCATATCCAATAATATGGAAAAAAGTGAATCATTATTGATATTTATAAAACTCATTTAGTAATAATTTAAATAATAAAATAT
>CALFEN010000115.1 GCA_937950065.1 uncultured bacterium
GAAAAATCCTTTTTATCAAAACTGTAAAATATTCAGTATGACCTTATAATTTGAGATATAATAACTCTTTCTACTCAATTAATAATATAACTACCCCATTTGGTCATCAATGGCACAATTCAGATATTGGCACGTTTATTAAAAATAACTTTGTTTGTATGGGAATCTTTTATTATTACTTTTCATGAAAGGATTCATCCATATGTAAGTTCTTTTCTTTTACAATTTTCTACAGTATCGTTTGGTTCGCCAAGTTTTACATCTTTAATTTCTAGATAAAGCTTTTCTCAAGCTATATCATGAATAGGATTTATTTCTTCAAATAACTCTGTCATATAACTTGAAACAAACTCATCAAATCATTTTTTTTGAGCACCAAGTAAATCTGGGAATCAAGCGAATTTCCTTTGTTGAGCCAATACTATTCTGGATGTTTTCTCAACGTAAGTTTTGGAGGATTTTTTACTAGCCATTGATATAAAGAAATTTTATAAATTAAAATTATTTTAAACCACAAAATTTCTCCTTTTTGGGGGAGAAATAATTTTCAACAAACTTATCTCAACTTCATCATAATATATTCCATATAATTAGTATATTAATCTAATATTTTTTTATTTTTATATGTCTACAGACATATTTTCTGAAACAACCCAAAATAGTATCAATTTTTAGCTTTTTGATACTACCAAAGAATGTCTTCATTTTTGCCTTCTATTTGCTAATATCCTTCTTCAGGTACTAGTAGCCATTCTTGACAAAAATCAGTGAACTCTCATTCTTTTTAACCAGTTATATTTTCTTATTCTTTTTAATTTTGAAGCCATGAATAATTCTTAAGATACTAAATTTATTTTATATAAGACAAAAGTCATAATTCTCTTGCTCTAATAATAGCTTTTCTTACTTGTTTTTGATGTTTTACTGCATTTCAAGTATACTTTCTAGGTTTGATTTCGCCGAACCTTGTTGTATATCTTTTTAACAAAGACAATGATTTCCAACTTATCAGTTGTTCATTGTTTGGTTCCTCAAAAAAACTTTTCTTTTGTGTCATTTTTTTAGATTATAATTTAAATTTTTATTCTTCATTGTCCATCATCGTTTCATCTTCTACATTCCTCCTCCTCCTGTCCAAAATAAGCAATTCTTCAGCAACTATTTCAGTAATTATCCTTGGTGCTTGCTCTCATTCTATCTGCAATTTTCTATTGTGCAGATATCACTTTACATACACCTTCATTCATTTAATTAATAATTTATCCAAAGTTTCAGCTAATTTTCACCACAAAGCTATTTTATGATACTGGATTTCTTCCTTCTTATCGTCCTGTCTGGTAGTCCAACTTCTTCTCGTAGCCAAATTAAAAACCACAAGCTCCTGATTGTTCTTATTCTCTTTGATAATAGGATCATTTGCTACCCGTCATATCAAAATCACTTCATTTATACTTCAGACGTTTTTATTCATCCGGACTATATCAAAATAAATACTATCATTTTATTTTGCTAACAGAATCCATATCCTGGAATGCTTTGATATTTTTTTGTTTTGACTTTTCTTCATCTGTAAGTTCAAACATCTTGCTTACATCTGCGAATTTTAAGAATTTTTCATTCTTTCACATTTTGTAGAAGAAATATCTAATTACAGGTTTCATAAGAAAAAGATCTTTTTTTACAGCCTCTACTTTAGCTCATTCTGTAATCATTTCATAGGAAACAAAATAAGCTCTATCGTGTCATTCAAACTGTCATGTCAACTCAAGAATTCAGATATCATCTTTTTGTTTAATATCTTCACCAAACAAATCTTCTACAGTTTTTAAACTGGACTGAATATCATCTTTTTTTAGCTTTGAATCTATCAAAACGACTAATTCGTATCTATTCATTTAATATTGTTTATTATATTTTAAAATTTTGATCAAATATCAAAATACTATATACTAAATCTAACAAAACTTAAAACCTTAAATCATTCAGGTAATATATGTTTTATTTTTTTTGTATCATCTCTGATATATAGTTGTTCAAGCAATACAAAATCTGAATATGATTTCATAAGTTTTCATTCAACTATTTTCTCTACCATATCAGCAGGTTTATTTGTTCCAGCCATCTCTTCTGCAAATTTTGCTTTCATCTCTGCAGAAACATTTGCAGGAACGCTATCTACATCAAGATAATCTGGATTCATAGCAGCTACCTGAAGAGCCACTTCTTTTGCTATATTTTCATCGCTGCCGTCATAATAAATTATTGCAACTACTTTATCTCATGGATGAGCATATACATAAGATTTTCAATTCTTTATAAAAGCATCAAGTAATCTTATATTTTCACCGATCTTTCATATATTTTCTTGAATAATAGGGATTATTTTTTCATCCAAAAATGACTGATCAATATCAGACAAAGCAGACAATTCTCAATTGTAAGCAGACAAAACGTCAATTATTTTATTAGCCAATTCATGGAAATTTTCATTTCTTGATACAAAATCAGTTTCACAAGCAAGCTTAATTCATATATTTTTATCTCATTCTCTTCTTACCTTTACTATACCGTCATTTGTTTCTCTGTCAGCTTTTTTTCAAGCTTTAGAGATTCATTTTTCTTTTAGTATATCTTGAGCTTTATCAAAATCTCATTCTGCCTGTATCAAAGCGTCTTTACAATCTTTGATAGGAGCAAATGTAACTTCTCTAAGTCTCTTTAATAAATTTATATCTACTTGCATTTTTTTAGATTAATTTATAAAAATTTATTTAGTTCATTCAGATCCAGAGTCTACACTCTCCTGTTCGTCCTCACAATAATCATCGCTTCTTACATCCATATCTTCATAAAAATCAAACAAATTAAGCACCCAAGATCATAGACCAAAAAAGAAAGGTAAAAATATTCTATCATTATGCTTTCCTGTCAAATACTTTCATTCCCATGCCTGTTTTACAAACACCCACCATACTACAAGCATCAACGCCAATAGCACCATCGGTATCAAGTTTATCAGTTTATAAGGAACAAAAAACAAAAACATAGTAGTTACCAAAATAAAGAAGAACAAAAGCCACCAGCCAACAGCCTGTTTTACGTGATATACCTCATACATTGAGATAGACTTTTTGTCCAGAACTATCATTATTCAAACAAAAAAATACATCATCACTGCTCTTTTCCTTTCAGCTTCAGTAGGGACATATCTTTGTTGAATAAGAACATCTAGTTCATGTCCTCCTTCTTTTTTTTGTACCATATAATTATTTTAATATATATTTTAGAACAAAATCTAAAGAATCATAAGAATTTACATTCATCAACACTAGATTCTCATCTTTCCACCGTCTATTAAAATTTGTAGTAGACAAAACTAGATTATCTATTTTCATCTTTTCTACTTCATTTACAAATTTAGACATAAAGACACCGTCTACAATGATTACGAAATCAGGCAAAGCCTTTAGATTTTTTACTCATTTGTAAACAATCTCAAGTTTATTGTATTGTCTAATTTTTACAAGTTTCTCTTTTTTTGTAAGTTTTCCAAAATCCTCACTGTCTATATAGTTTTTCAATTCGTTCATAGAATTAATCCTACTAGTCAATGTATCAAAATTTGTCAAAACTCCACCAGGAACCTTGTAATTAAGATAATGAATTCAAGTGTCCTTTGAAAGAGCTTCTATTTCATCCCTATACAAAACCTTCTCACAAATAAGAAGTATTTGTTTATTATCTTTTTTTAACTGCTGAATCTTTGTTCTTGCAGCTTCAAGTTGAGAAGCAATAACTTCAGGATTTATAATAGTCACTCAATTCTGAACATCAGCCCAATATTTTTGAGTTTTTGGGTTTGAATATTTTTTTAATGTTCAAACATAAGTTTTTGATCACAATATTTGATCCAATAATACTACCATACTTAATTTCTAAATAATAAAATTATTTCAATGTAACTTTTGCACCTGCTTCTTCAAGTTTATTTTTGAAAGCTTCTGCTTCTTCTGTTTTCATATTATCTTTGATTATAGCTGGAGCCTTCTCTACTAGATCTTTAGCTTCTTTAAGTCATATATTCAATACTTCTTTTACAACTTTAATAACAGCTATTTTTTGTTGACCTATTTCTGTAAGTTCTACATTAAAAGAATCTTTTTCTCAAGCATCTTCTGCTCAAGCTGCTGCTACAGCTCAACCTGCTACCATTACTGGAGCTGCTGAAACACCAAATTCTTCTTCCAAAGATTTTACTAATTCTGCTAATTCTACAACACTTAATTGTTTTACTAAATCAAATATTTGTTGTGATTTTTCTGATAATGCCATATTTATTTATATTAATCAAATAAAATAATAAATCAAGTTTATTTTTAAACTATTTTAAACGTTTTTATCAAGCAAGACTACTCTTGTGATTTCTTTTCTTTGATCTGATCAAGTGCCATCACAAATGATTGCAATGGATAATTCATAAGATAAAGTAATTTGGAAACAAGTTCTTCTTTTGAAGGAAGTGTAGCCAAACTATTTACATATGAAGCGTCTTTCCACTCTTTATCAAACCATCATCCTATATAATCTATTTCATATTTAGCCTTTGCCTTTTTCCAAAGTTTTCTAACTTTTTCTATTTCTTTAAGTCAAGCAAACTCATCTGTGTAACTATACAAAACAATTGCTGATCATTCCAATATATCCAAACTTACATCTCCATAACCAAAATCTTTCATCTGATTAAGGAAAATTCTTTTTTTAACTACATTTATTTTGCAGCCTACTTTTGCAAGTTCTATTCTAACTTTATTTATCTCATTTACTGGAATAGCAAATTGTTTCAATACTACAACATTTTTTTCTCATTCTACATTTTTTTTGTAGTCATTCACCAATTTAGCTTTAATAGCTTTTGTAATAGCCATAATAATTTCGTTTGAAAAATAAAAAACTTCCTTTTACGAGGAAGCCCAAAAAAACGATGAGCTATACCTCGGTAGGAAAATTACTTCAATAGTATTGAAAACCTACTGTCTTCGGTAATATTTTACAATGTAATATCTTTTATACTTATTTTTTTTATAAATTCAAGAGATTTTTTTAGTTTTTTTAAAAAAACTACCAACTATTATAAATAATCCAAAAAAATCTTTCACTTAAAAATAATTTTTAAAGAATTTTCTCTTGAATAAAAATAAAATATTTTTATTATATAGCTAACCTAATTTATATTTTAAATTTATTACAATGAAAAACTTTTTACATACCGCTAAAAACTGAATTATATTCGGAGTTTTTGCCAGCGTTATTATAATTGTATCCTTAACAATATTTCTAAAAGCTCGGCAAGCCACCAATCCTAATATCGCTGACGATGGACAATGATTGTATGCAACCGCTGGTACTACTCTTACCGCTGGGAAATGGAATACTTTAGTCTCTAACTCCAAAAATAATTATCAAAAAGTATCTTTAACTAATGGAGACTATCAAACTCCTTCAGCTTCCCCTTCTACTTGCGTTCCATGAGCGGACATCACCATGACTACATCAGCAAATCCTGTTTTGATAATGATAAGTTTAGCAACTATAAATAACTGAACTTCAGCTTCTACTATATATTGTGATATTGCTATAGATGGAACAAAACTTTCTAGTTGATCTCCATCTTTCCGAACATCATTAGCTGCATGAACTACTGAAACATTAAACTATAACTACATTACAAATACCCTCACCGCTGGAAGCCATAATTTTAAAGTTTATTGCTGGAGCGATTGATGACGTATTTTAATAAAAAAATCTGCAACATTACAAACCCAATTCAATGTTATTGAACTTAAACAGTAACCTCACTAGATTTCTTTATATATTAAAAAAATTATATCTGCAATATTCATTGTTTATATTTGAATATTCATTTTTCTCTTGATTTTCTAAAAATTTCCTTATAATTCAAATATTTATAAATAACTTTTCAAAATGAAAGATTTTTTAAATAATTTTCTTAAATGAAGCAGCATTTGACTTGGTATTGTCTTCGTACTTTGAATAAGCTATTTCGCTTTAAAAGCTCGGCAGACCACCAACCCTAATATCGCTGACGATGGACAATGATTGTATGCAACCGCTGGTACTACTCTTACCGCTGGAAAATGGAATGAAATCGTAGCCAGGAATCCTCTTAAAGTAAAAATAATGGATGGAACTCTTGGGACTGATAGCGATACTATTGCTCACTGACTTGATTGAAGTAAAATCACTAATATATTTTGTAAATGCTATGATACAAACACCTCTCAATATTTGAATTTAACTTTTGCTTATTATAATACTTCACTATATTATCGCACCGCCCATTGGACAAATACAAACTTAATTATAAGACATACCAATATTTGCAATTCACAAGCTTATAGCTGTACTATATACTATTTACCTTAAAAAATGCTATTTAATTTTTTAATAAACGATTGTCTTTTAAATTGAAAGTGATTTTGTTATATAAAATATGATTTTTGAATTATGTGAATTATAACATTAATTGTTGCCTGCGTTCCATTCATTATTTTGTATTTTACTCAAGAATCAGAAAAGAAAAAAGAAAAAGCAAAAAAATGTGAAGAAATACTAATAAGAATAAATAATTTTCAAACAAAAATTAGTGATTTTATGCAAAAATGGTTTGGAGGAGATGAATTATTTATAAATCAATATTTAGCAGCACAAACTTTTGAAGATATAGAACCATTCAAAAAAGATTTTCTTGAAATTCAAAATTATTACTATAAAGCGACAATATTTTAACAGTTCAATTTTCTTTATATCTACCAAAAATATCAAATGATTATAAAGAATATTTAGACAGATTTAGCAAGATACATTCCCATATAAAATATTACTTAATTGATATAAAAAGATTAGATCCTTATCATAAAAATTTGATGGAATCTTATCTAAAAAACAAAAAAAAGAAAATAATGACTATAAAAAATTACAAGATAATTATTGAAAACTTTTAGATTTACACCTTCCTTTGACTAATAAAATTAAAGAAACATTTAATAAAAATTTATAGAAAGCCAATGGATTTAAAATAAACCCTCCTGCATAATTTTTTTCTCACTTTCAGGAGTATCTACTTCTTTGATACTGACCACCCCAAATACGCCGTCGTATCATGGTTTGATAAAAATTTCAGAGTTCCTGACTTTTTCCAAAGCATACCCAAAAAATTTATTATATTCAGTAGCTTTGTCTATTTTTAGATTTAGTAATATGTCAAATTCTGTACCAAATTGAAGCAACAATTCATTATATGTTTTATCTGCTTTTTTGGTTCATTTATTAGCAGCAAAAACTTCTCTGATAATATCCCATAGCGGCACTATATACTGGTAATTTGGTCTATCAAAAATTTTGGCAATTTCATTGATTTCCTCCTGCTTCCAAAAATCTTTCTCTCCGAAGTGTATCTGTGAAATCCTCTTATTATCTCATATGTCAAAAGACCTGTGAAAAACTCATACTATAAGCTTTTTACCACAGATAGGACAAAGTCAGTTCCTGCGGATAGTATCGCTTGGTGTAGTAAGGAAATTACACTTACTGTGCCCATCTCAGAAATACTTACCTTCCTGTGGATAAAACTCTATAGTTCAAACTAATTTCAAATCAGTTTTTACAGCAAATAAATCTGTAAGATACTGCTTTTCAACCTCGTGCAAATTTTGAAAATTTTTATCAAACTTCCTGTTTTTTATTGCTTTTTCAAGGTCTTTGTAAGTCGGAAAAGTTTTATTTTTTGTTTCAAAGATATTTGCTTCACGTGCAAAATTCTCCGGACTGTGAGCATCTGAATTTGAAAGTATAGTTAAATTATCTATTTCAGGATTTATCCAATTCATAATAGGATCAGAGCTGAGTCATGTTTCTATAGCGTCGATCAGAGATAGACTTGATCAGTAAGCTTTGGACATGCTATCAAACCCATATTTGGATCACAAAACTCCAAAATACGGAGTCCATATATGTCATGAAAAAAATACAGAACTTGGGAAATTTTGTTTGAGCCACAAAAGAGTCTCTGTCTGATCTTGCTTTACAGTAAGTCTACCATCAGATTCTACTTTACCAAATCAAGAAAGATATTCCAAAATTTTATCAGCGTTCGCAAAACTATCTATAAGTATGCAGTTATGAATCCTATATTTTTTACTATTTCTCTCAAAATTGCTATTAATCTCTGTTTGCAGTACAAAACGGGGATAAAATCACTTTTCTACATTTTGCAAGACTTCGTGGTTCAAAAAAGGTTTTAGTTCAGATATTCGTTTTTGCAGCAAATCCTGTTTTGGCACAAGAAATCAAGTTCAGTCTTCTACCAACGATTGTTTTAGTTCGTTGAGCCGGCTCGGATGAGTAAAATCTCAAGTTCATATAATATCTATTCATTTGAATATACATGATTTCCAGATATTTTCCACGTCAAGCCTGTTGGAACAGGAACGTGCATATTTGGAATGTATGTGTAAATCGGCTACATATTTCATCATTCTCACTTAATTTATAAAAA
>CALFEN010000116.1 GCA_937950065.1 uncultured bacterium
GTGCCAAACCAAATAAAGAATGAGAAAGTGGAAAAAAGACACAAAACACTGCTTCATGACTTGTAGAAACTTTGAATCCAAGTATACAATCATTAGCAAAAATACTAGAATGATTAATCGAAAGTGATGTATGCAGATTAAAAGATATTCTCAATCCAAGAACTATTGAAGTTTTTATTGATGCTTTGATTTGGAGATGATGATGAAGAACTACTACCCTAACTGATGAAGAAAGATACGATCTATTAGACTGATTATTTTGACCTAGCCAACCAAGAAAAGAAAAAATAGAAGACCCTAAGACTATTGGTCCAAACAATACACTTGGTGATGAAAGTATAAAAAAACTAGCAGAAAGTATAAATAAATTAACAAGCGATGAACTATATGATCTTGCCAATAAATTTTGAGAAACTACGACACATAAACTACTTTGTATCCTGAGATGAAGATTATCTACACCACTTGCATGTCAACGTTGGGGCGGATTGATTTCTCCTGAAGAAATGCAAGATTTATTAAATTGAATTGAAAGAGACTTTAAATAATTATATCACAAAAAAATGAATAAAATACATAACGAAACACTTGCAACAATAAATAGAAATTTTGCACAAATACCTGAATGAAAAAAATTATGATTTCTTCTACGAACCTCCTGGAGCCTTGGTTCTGATGTGAAAGCAAGTATATTTTCAGATATAATAAACATCGAGCAGCTACAATACCCTTGCGAAACAAACGATTTATCATCTGAAAGGAATGCATGAAAAAAAAGCATATTAGAGATAATAATAGAAGTCACAAAAGCATTTCAAAATATGAGTAATCATCTACAAACAAAAACTTTTGTAAACCTCGTATATGTAGCTACAAAAGAATGTAGGGAAGAACTGATTGAAATACTTGTAAAAGAAAATAATGAATGAATGTTAAAACATTTTGCAGCATAATAATCTAAATTAGCTGCTTTACAAAATATCACTCTCTCTCTTGTTTATATCAATTTTTTCTGAGCCAAGATTGGGTATCTTCTTGTTTTTCTACGAAAACAAATTCAAAAAATACTTTCTTTGACAGAGATTTTCATAAATCTATAAAAAGTTTTTCCAACCTTTTAAGATGTCTTGTTCAAATTCATTTTCTTCTAGCTCAATTAACCCATCTATGATGATTCATAAAACGTATTTCATCTTTTTCAGTGTAAATGGAAAAATTATAATTTCAGATATGATTTTCAATATCATTTCAAAAATAAACAGAAATAATATCAGTACCAGAGAATGTATCTACACGAAAAATAATTTCATGATATCTTATATATCATTCTCAGTTGAGCAAAAAATCAAACAACTCTTCAATCCTTTTTGAAGAAAAATCTACAATTTCTGGTTGTAATTCTTCTACCAAAAAAATCTCTGTCATTAAAATAGCATTTATAAGCTTTGATAATCTTATATCTAGAGGTTCTTTATTTTTTTCCATCTTCTATAGTTATAATTATCATAATGCAACAACTAAATCCTCAGAAACTGTGTTTCTTTCTTCCAATCAATTAATCATTTCCAATAAAAAATCCAATTGATTTTCTGAAATTTCATGTATATATCTATTAAAACATCATTCTTTAATAAAAGCTAAATTTCAATGTCATTTA
>CALFEN010000117.1 GCA_937950065.1 uncultured bacterium
TCTCCATATTTTTTTAGAAATTCAAATCAGGTCTTATTTGCAGAACCCGCTCCACGCTTAATATCGTGAGATATTAGTACTATATTTTTATCTTTGTGTTTAATAGCTCTTTCGTTCACTACCTGTACTGTATTATCCCTGCTGCCGTCATTTACCACTATTATCTTTTTAAATCATGCTCAAATAATATTATCTATAGTCTCTCCTATCACACTTCACTCATTGTAAGCTCTCATAAGAAAGACTATATTATCTTCAAAAGTAGTTTTTTTTATTTCTTTTATATTTCATAGATCAAACTTTAATATAGCAAGTGCGGTCACAAGTCTTGTTGTATTAAAACTATTCTTATTTATTTTATTGAATAATTCAAAATAAAGATACATCAAGAATATAATACCTATGTACACCAATAAATCTGCTCATCTATTCAATCAAAAAAATCTTCAAAAATTATTTAAGAGATCTATGTTTAAAGAAAAAAACACTATTACTGCTATACCCCCAAAAAACACTATAAAATGTAAAAGATTTACTTTTTTCCTCTGATATGCATCAAACGAAAAGAGTAAAAATAAAACACCTGCTAAAATAAGAATAAATTGAAGTGGAGTCATTTTAATTACATTTTTGCTTTAAAAGTTGATTGAATACTACAAAATAATCGTAGTAATCCTGCTGTTTTGTTTTATATGTTTTTATGTTTAGAGCTTTTAATTCACTATATTTTGTATTTAATCATTGTTTTGTCGTATCATCAATATTACATGCTGAATTTTTAATAGTATTTATAAGCTCTTGATATGCCTGTTCCAATTTATATTTATCGTTCAGTGCGTCAGTTTCTCAAGTGACTATTCCTTGTACAAATATAGAGAATCTTTCATATATAGTTTGCAACCCTGATACCATAGAAGTTTTTTCAGCAGGATGAGAATCCAAATATTGAAAACACATGAATAGTAATATTAATCCTATTATAAACTTTACAAGATTTACCACAAATTTCTTTTTTGGACTAATTGGTTTATCGTCATCTTCATTATCTTCCTTTGTAGATATTTTTTTATTAGAGGTTCTTGCTAATTTCTCATTATATTCTTCGTCTAGAGTCTCTTTATTCTCTTTTTTCTCCTTCTGTTTTATTTTAGAAATCTTTTTTTGATGGTCTTCAGTATCCAATTGTTTTTTTTCTATATCTTTTTGAATAGGATCATTTTCTATTTTATCATTCTTTTCATCCATTGTTATTTTTTTACAACCTAAAAATTTAAGCTAAATTTCTTTGACATTATAATAATGTTATTTAAAAGCTCAATACTTTTTTTAACAATTATCATATACACTCAAAGCCAAGTCCAAGCAAGAAGCCACTCCTCTTATTCATACCACAGTCAAAGTCAAAAGCACCGTATCTTTAATTTCTTCCCTAGTAGCACCAAGTTTTTTTGCCATAGGTACGTGAAAATAAACAGCTTTTTCATCTCACTGTGATACTTTGATCCCTATGTAAATAAGTTGTTTTGTTTTCGGATCAAGTCAATTTGTATTTATCAAAGACTGTATCAAATTATCAAAGGCAGCAGCGACTTCAGGAGCTTCTTTTGGGAAGTTTTCCAATGGATTTTTATTATTTTGCATATTTATTATATTTATTTATTGTAAAAACTGTGTTATATTTTTACAATTTATTATAAACATCCTCTTTAATTTTTCAATACTCGATGCCCTTTTTTTCAAATATTTAAATATACATACAAATTATTTTTATATCCATAAAAAAGATAATCTTTTTTATTTTAGTTATATAATTTATGTCTGCTTATGTAAAAACTTTAATTTTTGAATATTTAATAAATATTTTTAATATAACTATAACCTAATAACTTTAATGATAAGATTTTTATAGAATAAAAAAGGGGTCATGGTTGCACCATGACCCCTGCTGGGCAAACCCCCAGCTGTTCTCATCCGGCTTCGCCAGCCGCGGTGTGTACAAGGGAAATGCTCTGACCATTTCCCCGGCTAGCACCGGATTCCTCCTGCAGGCGTTAGAGCCTGGCTTTGGAGGTCCTCCCGTAATAACGGGAGAGTAGCCATTCCCGACCCGGAATTTCATCCCGGATCTACGCGGGGGATAGCTACTATTTCCCACCCTCTTTCGCTCGTCGCTACTCAAGAGTGCGAGGTCTACCTACCGAATGGAGGGTCTACCTCTCTTGTTGTGGATCATGTTTAAAAAAATTTTTTTAAAAACAGTTTCCTAGAAACACTGTTAATCATTGTTATTGCATTACACAAAACAGGGTATCAACGATGGCAGAGGTTATCATACCCTACCAATACTTGACAGTATAATTATTTATTATAAAAAATCAAGAGATAAAAAGATTGTATTATTAACTAATATCAGTAATATTTTTAAAAATTTTTACAAACTTGAAAAAACATGAAATACGTATATCTAGCAGGCTCTGTACCCAAAGGACTGGAAAATAAAATTAAATTCCAGGACTGGAGAAAAGAATTTGAAAAAATTTTGGTAGAAATAAAAAAGAATTGATTCCCATGATTTACTGATGAAATAATATTTTTTGATCCAAGTACTGGAGGAATAGAAATGTTCCCTCTGGAAATATGGTTTGGTAGAGATATCCATATGATTTATAAGTCTGATGTGGTAGTAGTAGAATCACAGTCAAAAATTTGACTAGGCACTGCACAGGAAATCCTAATAGCCAAATATTATAATAAACCTGTTATTGCAATTTCTCCATTAAATTCACACTACAATAAATATATATCTACCCCAAATAATAAAGAATTTCATTATAAACATCCATTTCTTTCAAATACCACGGACGTGATAGTTTCCGATTACGCCGAAGCAAGCAATGTGTTGATAAACTTTTTTACATGAAAAATTAATATTAAAATTAAAAATATAAATATCATAGAAGAAATG
>CALFEN010000118.1 GCA_937950065.1 uncultured bacterium
CTTATTCCCAAGTATTCGAAACATTAAATATGGATAATTCTATTATTGAAGAACTGGTTTGCGGCTGAAGATCACAGACTGAAGTAAGAAATATACTTGGATGACTCTTGATCATATGAGATAAAGTAAACCAAAAAATCTCAACATTGAGCGGTGGAGAAAAAGCAAAAGTAGCTCTTACCAAAATGCTTCTCCAAAAACCGCATCTATTGATAATGGACGAACCTACCAACCATTTAGATCTGTTTAGTAAGGAGACTATTAAAAACATGTTAATTGATTTTAAGGGTGTAACATTGATAGTTTCTCACGACAGAGATCTGTTATCAGCCATATCAAACGAACTTTGGGTAATAAAGGATAATAGATTAAAAGTCTATGACAATATGAATAAATGATTTGATGAAATCTTTGAGTAAAAAAATCACTTGATTTTTTCAAAAAAATTGTTAAAATTTTAATATTTATATTTAATCAAAAAAAATGCAAGATCTAAACAAAAAATTTCAAGAAATGATAAGCGACTCTAATAAAAATAAATTGGAGTCAATGAGTAATATATTTGACAGCGGTAAAATAAAGTCAAACAAACCTTTAAGTAAGAAAAAAATCTTATATGCCGCAATATTTGGTCTTGTAATGGTAAATACACAAATTTCAAATAATGCTAATGCTTCCGATCGGTCTACCAACTGAAGCGTAACCTGTAGTTCAAGCGATTCTCCTGTCTCTTACAGCAGCACGCTAAACTATACGCTAACACTACACTGCGACGATATAGATCAACAAATGAGATGACATTTCTCCAGCGAGAATTATCGACCTGATAGCAGATGTGAATCAAAAGTAAATGGCAATGCTTGAGTCCGGACATGGCGGACTCCCCACTCAAACCACAGTCAGTGACATGGTAGCCATGCCTCTGTCAGCTGATGATGAACTGTTCATAATAATTCTGAAACAAAGACATGCCAGACAACTACAAATGAAAGTTATAGATACGCTAACGTGTTAACATTTAATCATAACTGATGATTTGTAATGAACGTAATATATGATCCATCCCCTAACCTAGAATGTAAAGTAAATACGCCTCATGGAAATCATGCTTCTCATGCCTCCCATGCTTCTCATGCCTCCCATGGTAGTCACGGCAGTCATTGATCTCATGCTTCACACGGATCTCACGCTTCTCATGGTAGTCATTCAAATACATGATATGTGACTCCAACCCCTTGATATTGAGGTTAAAATTTTTTAAAATATTTAATAATTTTTTGAAAATGAATAAAAAAGCCCTGAAACCAATAATTATTTCAGCTATAGTAATTATAATAATAGCAATACTAACAATTGCTATTTTAAAGAGAACAAAAACTTGAACTTCCTGAACAAAAAATAATACAGAAAATACTTCAAATTGAGAACCAATTATAACGACTGAAGACCTGTTAAAGGAATGAAAGATTAATAAATGATATTGTAATAACATAAAAGATGAAGAGGAAAAGAAAAAATGTATAGAGAAAATGACTTGAATACAAAAACAAGATCTATCAACTTTTACAAAAGCCGTACAGGCTGTAAGTGGTAGTATGTGTGATGATATTCAAAATACAAATGATAAACAATGATGTTTAAAAGAAGTTTCTAGAATCACAATTTCTAATAAAGCGATATCATCGTTAAACCCTGAATTATGTGAAAAATTAGATGACACACAATGAAAAGATGATTGTCTAAAGATAGTAAACAACTGACTAATCTTTAAAGATGCAGTAAAAAATAAAGATACAAAAAAATGTAATAATATATCTGATGAAAAATTAAAAAACATCTGTATTCAGCAAATAAAATATTGATCACTAGCCGAAGAAGCTCAAAAAAAATGAGACATATCCATATGTAATAAAATTTGAGACACTAACATAAAACAAAGTTGTATAAAAGATATAAATAATAATAACATATCTCAAAAGGCATTTGCAGATAACGACAGCTCCCAATGTGCAAATATAAAAGATGAACCATGAAAAAAGAAATGTGAACAAGAGATAAATGACAAAAAAATTATTGATGAAGCAAGACAAAAAAAAGACAAAAATATATGTCAAAAGATCACTTGAGAAGCTGAAAGAAATGTATGTACAAATTTAGCTACAAGCGATGGGAAAGATACTATTTCAGAGCAGGCTATTGCAAAAAATGATCCAAGCTTATGTGATAAATATTGAAACGATCCTGATAAGATCATAGTGTGTAAAGCACAAGCGAGTAAAAATTTTGAGAACTGCAGTAAAATAAAAGATCTATCTTTTCAAAAGAAATGCTACGAACTAGAACAAAATTATAAGGACGAGTTGAAAAGGATAAAAAAAGAAATACAAAATCAAATAATATGAGAAGTATGAGCAAAAGCCGCTGAAAAAAATGATCCGAGCTTATGTGATAAATACAAAGATGACCAAACAAAATATAAATATTGCTTACCAATAGTAAATGATATTTATTACTATAATTTGGCAG
>CALFEN010000119.1 GCA_937950065.1 uncultured bacterium
CAAGTTTATTTGTCTGTATAGTCAGATTAAGTTTTTTGGCATCTTGTTTTTGGACGTTGGAAATATAAATATACGGTGTTTGTGCAGTGGTTTCATAGTCGTGGCTTCCTATCTGCACAAAATCTCATACTATATCTTTAAAAAACGCTTTTGCATTCAAATTATGGCTTACTGTAGGATCCATACTTAATGTCTGCACCAGTACACTAGAACCTGATAATGTAGACTTATCAAGTATAGTATTGGCTCATTCACTCATATCCCAGTAAAGTCATACTGTATTTCATGATAAGTAGCTTGTGCTATTATCCAGAGTTCAGGTTTGGTTTACTACTTCAGTATTTACAAAATCAAGTGTAAATCATGTGCTGTAAGATCCACTTAATGGCGGCAGTGCCGTGTCAAAAGGCGTAAATTGATATACTGCTGAATCTATCAAACTTACAGGACTGTCTTGATAGACGCCGTCGTATGTCAGATAGATAGGGAAATAATTCGTTATTCAAGGTCAGACAGCTTCTCATTCTACCAGAGTGTCCCCGGAATAGAGATTTTTTATAATTATCTGGTTTCCTTGAATATCTGCATTTTGCGTTCTTTGGGTGTCTATACTGACACCGTTTGCTACATTTACCTTGATTTCCGGGTTAAATGCTATATCTGTTCAGTCATTTTTGAGATATAATTTTACTTTAAGATAGTTTGTGCCCGGATAGAGTTTTTGTATCTCCAGTTCATTATCTGTATTTTGTCATACAAGTCAGTATTTGTAAGTGATTCATAGTTTTGGTCATTGAGAATATCATTTGAGAAGGGTAGTGTCTGTGGTTTCTTTTGATTTTCCTGCATAATTTGTAAAATTAAGTTTATCCTGTTTTTCTATCACATATTCACCGTCCGGTAGTTCGTCTTTGGTCAGATGCACCAATACATACATTTGATTTTGAATATTTCCGCCACTGTCTACATAAGGAAACTGTGAAATTCAGTTTTGATCAAAATTTATAGCTAATTCGTTATCATCTGCATTACTTGTATTGTTTGTATCAAATTGTCTTATTACATAACCTGAATTTTGCATAGATTCAAATACTTCTCTAAGCCTTTGGTGTTTTTTTGTACCGTCTCATGCTGAAAGTCTCAATTGATTTAGTCAGTCTTCGCTTATCTGGTAAGCCTTATCAAAGCTAAATCATGAATTATAAAGGACATCAAGATTTATACCTGTGCTGTAGCCGTTGATATAATAAGCGTTGTTTCCGCTGTCTGCTATAGCAAACCTCGCACTTGGTATAGGCACTTCTTTTGGTCGGTTTACAGGGTCTTTGCTGCTCACTCACGGTATATGGTCAAAATAATCTGGGTTTATGCTAAAAGTTATGTCATATACTTTGCCTCTCAAAGCATTAGGGATATCGTCATTTACTTTGAGATCTAGGAAATATACTCATTTAAATCAGTCCCTGATAGTTGTTACGTTTACAAAGTCAAAGTCAAAGAATGTTCATGGTGTAAGTATGTTTGCATCGGACGGACTCAAAGTAATATAAGGTTTGATTTCATCTGGTATGTTTATATTTAAGAAATTGTATTTGGCAGGGACAAGGACATTTCTTGCTACCTTGTTTATTAGGTCATTTGCGTTGAGTGCTGCCTGACCTGTGATTACAAAATCTATTCATCATGATATATAAGTCTTAAACTGTCAGTTATCATTTGCCACGGTTCAGCTTCATAGCATATTCCAGTCATAGCCAGCGTTGTTGTATATATCAAGTTGGATTAATGTTTGTTCACCTGGACTAAGTTTTGATTTGGTAGCATAAAGATTGTAGCTTGATCCTACGTATATGCTGCTAGAGTAATTTCCTGCTCATTTTGAATTTTTGTATACTTCATCGTCCCAAGGTCTGGCAGTGGTATTTCAGTTGGTATCTGTAAAAATTTCAGTAGGGTCTTTGATAGTATATAGCAGATATGCATCAGTTTTGTAGTTTTTGAGAGTGTAAGGTAAAAGCTCTTTTTCTATAGAAAGATCTGATATTATTGATTTTATGATAGATACAGGATTGTCTACTATTTCAAACAGATTTGGTCCAAAAGCAGGATTTCGGTATACAAATCTTCCTCATTCTACTACTTTTACATCTCATTCGTAGCTTGTTCCTACGATTTTTTGCAGTCTCTGTATCACGTTAAATGCCTCTTTTGCTTCTCATCTGAGATTTACAGCAAAATATTTCCAGTAAGTATCCTGTGTCTCTACAATATTATTTACCTGGTAAAGCTGATTTGCATCAAAAAATTGTCAGTTGCAGCTATAACCTGTCAGATAATCAGAATTTTCATTTGTTTTTTGAATCCAAGGGATCATAGGGATTACATTGTTTAGCACTACATTTGATTTATAAAAATATTTTTCAGTGCTTGTATTCAGACTGTAGGGATTAAATAAACAAGTATAAACGTTTTTTATCTGATCGCTTGCTATTCTTGTAAAGTTGCTGGCAGTGATTAATCAATCTTTTACATAATTTGTGGCAGGATCTGTGTAAGCATAAGGTATAGTGTTTACGCTATCCTGTCAAGCAAGCAGTGTTGTATCAGAATTTTGCAGGTTTTCAGGTCGCCATCATTTTCTGCCAGTATATTTCCGTGAATTGTAAAGACTTAAATTGTGAGTGATTTTGCCATCGTTTTGCTGATCTATCACACCATAGCTAGGCTCCTGTGAAAAATATTTCATTTTGTATCATACTCACTTATATGTTGGTATGGTTATAAAGTTTTGGGGAAGTGTGATAGTTTCATTTGGGTTTGGCAGGTGATTGTCCATATGATAAGGATATCATTTTGCATAGATACTGTCATCATAATCAAAATGTGTAAGATTCCACATATTTTGAGAAATATAGTCTTTTGGGTAAAACATCTCTATTTCAGGTGAATAGTTATGTGCTTTGTCATCTATGGTTTCTCCAGACAATAGTGAAATATTTCATTTGCCGTCTACTGCTCTTGTCAGAGTTTTTGGAGTGTAGCTTGTAAGTCAACTTAATGCAAGTTGTTCATTTAAATTTTCCAAAAATCCACTGTATTCAGCTCTTGTATCAAATAATTTTGCATTTCTTATCCACCAAAAATCTGTAGCATCAAGATTTTGGTCTAGTAATGTATAATTGGTATTGCCGCTGTATCAACTAGTATTTGTGCCCTGTCAGTCATAGCATTGTCCATAAGTATCGCTAACACTTGGTTCATTGCCGTCCAGTCATGTAGTATTATCTTTACATCATGTAGGATTAAAGTATCTAGGATAATTATTATAAAGTTTTACATTTTCTCTTACTTCAAGTTCGGTTTCTCCGTCCCAGGTATCCTGTGTATTTCAGTTTTGATCGTAAACTTCAAAAGTAGTATTCATCATAAAATTTCTTATTGGAGGAGGCAAAGGTGCAGCTTCCGGTAATAGTGTCCTCATAGGAGTAGCAAATTCTCTGCCAAAAATATCTTTGTAAAGTATCATAGTATTTTCAGTAGCCATAGGTATGATCTGGGAAATACCTGTGGTCAGATATTCTCTAAATGGTATTGGAGAATTTCATACGTTAAACACCGTAATAAATAATGCGCTATCCAGCATTATTCAAGGATCCTTGATAGGGTGGTCTTCCGCAGGTCAGTATACACTTCTGTGAAAGGCAAGTTCCTGGATATACATACCGAACCTTACGAGAGGTTCCAGATTTTCCCGCTTCCTGAGATAACTCTCGGTCGGTGTATTGGTAAATAATGTAGTTAGAGCGTCTTTTGTTGTCTGGTCTGTGATAGCAGCTTGGGACATATACCGGTTTAGTCATCATATTGTAGTAGCTTTGAATATCAATGCATCTTTAAAAAATTCATGAGTATTAAATAATACACTTATTTGTCATTCTGTTAGATTTAATCCGGATATAGCATCATTTGTTATTCTTTTTCTTCTAGGCATATCAAATTTTAATTTTACGCTAGGCAGCTTAAAGAAATTATAATTATCAAAACTTGTATTTACAGCTTGTTCATATACATATTTATTTATTTCATTAGGACTACTGAGATCATACTGCAAAGCATAGATCTTCATCTGTATACTTCATACGGCAGTAGTTACGTCTTCCAAGGCAATACCAAATTCAGACTTGAGAGTCTGTTCGTTTGGCATCTTACCTCTATAAAAATATATTTTTACATTTTGTCAGTCTCTTACTATTTTGTTTACAGCCACGTGATCTGCCAGCATATAGATTTGGCTTGGGTTTATTCAGTTTGGTAGGTCAAACTCTATATATCATCAATTCAATGTGCTGTTTTCCGGTATATAAAAATGTGCATAATTTCATCTTACAAATTTGATATTGTAAGCATAACTTGTGTCTCACCTGTCATCTTTTACTCATACGTAGTTTCCTGCACTGTCAAATCATTCAAGGTCTTCAGGTCATGTGATTCCGTTTTTGGGATCTATCGGATGCAGGTAATAAGTTTTTTCTATTTCACTAGGCAGATTGTCCCGTGTAATTTTTTGTCTGGCACTGTCGCATTCCAGAGCATTAGCATATTCATTTGCTACGACTCCGTTTGGGTAGCCATAACTTCATGCTTTTTGAATAAGATTATCATTACAGACTTTTCAGTTTATATCAGACCATTTATCCAGAGTAATATAACTTTTGGTATTTGTAATTCATTTTGGCAGAGGATACGCAGGATTATCCCGGAAATATATATCCTGCCTTGCAAAGAGTATTTCTTTTTTTTCTGGATATTCAAAAACCATTCTTCTAGGTTTGGCATGCTGCATTACTTCATCAGCATCAGGGAAATAAGATTGTTTTTGGATGTTTCATCATAAGCTTTTACCACTAATATAATCTGGGTTTACATTTGCCATAGCTTCATCATCATTGGAAGACTGTTTATATACAGGTTCATCATAATTATCTACATATATATAATCCTTGTCTGTGAGTAGTCATGGTATTACAAAGTCCTTGCATCTATCATCTAGATTTAATCATACTACAGCACAGGCTCCGGCATTAGTAAAAGGATAATAATTTGTTTTTGTGCTAGCATTATAGAGATTATTATAATAATCTTTTGAAAATTTGACTTTGTAAGTCATCAGGGTTTGGTCGTTTTCCTGCACTATTGGTGAAATCAGCGGCACAATAGTAGTATATTCCACATCTATAGCTTCGGTAGATCTTTTATTTTCGGCATTTACTACGTGGTCTATATATACTCATTTGCCGGGCAGAGGATAATAACCTGCTGGATCAAAGTTTAGAGAACCTCTGATTTGGGCAGAGTCTACAGCGTCTATTGTTTGGTCTCACATATTCTGGTCTATTTCTACATCATTTGAGTTTGTGTATTCCAAATCTGTGGTAGTAGTAATAATATTTGTTCCTGCCTGTGTAAATGAGGGGTCAGAAACTTTGAGACTAAAATCTATGTTCCATCTTTCACCAGCGGTTAACTTGTCTTTAGTACAAGTAATAGTTTTTATGCTTTGAGTACATCATTCAGGTAGTGAACTATCCAGATTTACCAAACTAGCCAAGTTTATAGTCAGGGTCAGGTTTTTAGTATCTTGATTAAATACATTTGTCCCTGTAAAATTATAATCAAAGATAATATCTTTTTCTAGTGCAGGTACTAAATTGTCCTGTAATTCGGGTTGGGATTTTTGCATGACTTTTGCACTAGTATGTATCTCTCTCAAAAATCAAAAAATAATTGCATTTAAGATATGATTTACAAAAAGATTATGACTTCAGTTTGTCGGTGAAAAAAGAGAGTTTCATCAATTGTATACTATATATCATTTCCCATAAGGTTTGTAAAACGCGGAGATAAGTTCGTCCGCATCAAGCTCTACGTCCTCCGAAGTAGTGATATCCTGCATATAATAATTACTATCATCTTTGATATCAAAATATCTTGTAGGAACTATTCATTTATCAGTATTATTTGAAATAAAATAAGAACCAAGTAGATAATCATAGTATCAGCTTCATACTTTGGCACTGTAGTCAGTTCATTCATATAGTCAGAAATTTAACGCCTGCGTATTAAAGTCATCTGATGCAGGAGCTATGATTTTTCATTGGTTCAGATGATGTTTTATCAAAGTATTTTCATCTACTACAGAACTGTTCAGAAGATTCATTTTTTGGGCAAGGATGATACTTTTGGAAGAAAATATTGTTTCTCATCCATTGTTTACAAAGTTTTTTATATTAGAAATTCCGCTTGTTCACATACTATCCAGTATATTTCAATGCTTACCCAAAACTATATCTGGAAATATTATTTCCCCGAATTTACTTAAGTCTGCTGATCAAAGTTCTTCAGCTTTGATCATAGTTACATAAGTTCTGTCTGGGTTTTTATTATATGCTGTCTCAAAGGCACTGTAGTCAGCAAGGCATATATTAGTTCAAATTTTTTGAAACTTGGCTAATGATGAAATCAGTAAATCGCAGTAATAAGGTCATTCGTAAGAATATCTTCATTCGCCGGGAGTAGGATTTGCTGCCTCTACAATGGCTATATTTGTGTCATATATAGCTTTACCATAAGTGAATTCATAATTGCCGGTATCATTGATATCTTTTATTACTCATTTTTGTTTAAGCAGCCGAAGTTGGTAAAGATTATCCTTATCTAGTTCTATTATTTTGCTTTTGCCTGCTTCCATCAATGCGGAACTGGTTTGGTTATCTCTGTTTTGCAGCAGATACCTGTCAAAATAATTAATTTTTTCTTCGGTCAGAGGAACCTGATCCATACCTGCATCCACAGGATTTACTTTGTCAAAGATCACTGTCGCATAAGATAAATTTGACTGCAGAAAAAATATGGACAGTATAAAAGTTATTAACGTCTTTTTCATTTAGGGCTTTATTAAAGGTTAAATAACGTTTTGGGTTATTTTTATATTAATTTTTGTTTAAAATCTTACAGATATTTTACACTTGGAATTATAACAAAATATATTTTAAATCAATAGAAAAATCCTTAAAATTTTTGAGAAACTTATCTTGTAAAGAATAATATTTATAGCATTTTGAGATTGTGTTAATATTTTTATCTATTTTTATGTTGATAAATTGTCAATATTTATCTTTTTATAAAGACTTATTTTGTAAATAATTAATTTGGGAAATAAATTAAAATTTTGTATTATATCTTGATTTAATCAATCTATTTTGTATATATATTTAATATTTAGTTAGTTTTGACTAGAGTAAAAAAAAAATTATTATTATAAAAGATTTCTGATGAATACTTTGGAACAATACATATATTGTTTAAACGAGAATCAACAGCAAATAGTCTTTGCAATAATTTCTGATATAAAAAAACATGATAATGTTCAGGAAATAATGTTAAGAAATATTATAATGTATAGATTTTCACAATGATGGATATATATAAATTGTCACAAAAGAAAAGATGTAGTATTAGGCTTTGGGAGAGGAAATAAGATGGTTTTAGAAAATCCTATGTTAAAATTAATTTTTGATGAAGTAAAAATAGTTGTAGCAAAAGTAAAGATACAAAACATTGAAGATTATAATCAAAAGAGTATCTCAAAACTTATTGATTTATGTCGACAACAATAAATAATATAAAAAAAGTAGAGTAAAAACACTTTTATTTTTTCTACTCTACTTTTCAAAAAGATTTAAAAATATTTTAATTTACAACGATTTCATTTGCTATTTTAGCTCATTCAGCGTCATTATATTTTACAAAATATTTAGTATCGGAAGTTGTTCCTTTTTTGTAAATTATATCTTGTGATCCTAGAGATTTTTGGATAGAAGAATCATCAAGGTTTGTAGTACATATATATATTTCTGCAGATGGATTTGTATTTAGACTATCTTTTTGTTTTGCATTTATCACATTAACTTTGGAATTACATTTTAATCATGCTATTCATAGATTTTCAGAAGAGGAGAGGACTTGCCTTTCAAAACTTGTTGATCTAGGCAAATATATTATATAGCACTGGCTGGCTTCAAATTTTAGCATATTTGCTGGCACTGTGGATGATCATGTTAAAT
>CALFEN010000120.1 GCA_937950065.1 uncultured bacterium
GGATAGTAAAATATAGGAAGTCATGGATCAAAAGCCATTCAACAACCGAATATATTGAACATTCAAGGAGCAAAGAAAGCCATATTAAAAGGAACAGGTATTCATCAACTACAATTTCAATAATCAAATTTTATACCATTACAAAGTGCATTCTGTATCTTTGATACAAAATTTTTCATTCAGGACATTTTTCATCAGAGGTCCACATCCAAATCTACGCTTCAGTTTTCCGAAACACTTCAATTAAAATCAACAAGAGAATCTCAATCACTCCATGTTTCCAAATCCAAAAGATTATCATCTTCGAGTTTGCTGACATCGGACGAACTGACCACCTGCGAAGTTATACTTGCTATATTTTTGGTAGATTCATTAAATGATTCCCGAGAATCCTTTATATGCTCATCATATTTTTGTTTGAGTGAAACAAGTCATTTGGCATATTCCTTAGCATCATCTATCGCTACTGCAGCCCAGTATCATTTAAAACAAGCATCAGTAGGATAAGCTTTGATATCAGTATATTTATCTTTATTTATCTTATCCAAATCAATATTTACAACTTGTCATCATTTAAAAACCAAAGGATAGGTAATTTTTTTGGTTTCTCATTTGGATATATGGAGATTATCAGCCATAAATTGATATCAATTTCAAACATTCCGATGAACCAGACTGCTATCATCAAAATCAGATTCAAATCAGATTATAGAATCATCCTGAGCCCTCAAAATGCTCCAAGGTCAGATAAGTTCATCTATATAAGTAAATGTTGTATCCTGATTTGCTTTGAAATATATCTCTACATTTACTTGATCTCATTCTTTCAGAGCTGTCTTTCAATCTGTAGAAACAAATTTTTTGTAGACTTCGACGTTCTCTCAAGTCCCTACATAAAGTATCTTTGAATAGTAAAGCGTATTTTCATCGTCTGTTGTAGATGTTTGATTGAGTATAGCACCAGATAGATTTGAATCAAAATAATTTCATCACATATAAGAAGGAGTATATTCAGAAGGCATCTCCTGATATCTAGCCTGATCTTTGGTAGTCAGATTTACAAAGTCAGTGTACTTCTCCATTGTGAAATCGAGCGATGAGAATTGAGAATTCTGTCAATCTAGCTGATAAAGGCTTCCTGAAAAACTCATAGGATCATTAGTATCATCTGGTCAAGTATCAGGCTTATTCATTCATTTCCGATACACTAGAGAATTATCATAGACTTTACGGTCTTCTTTTAGATTCGCTCAGAAATTCTGTATAAATTTCTGTTTTAATCTTCATTTGTAAT
>CALFEN010000121.1 GCA_937950065.1 uncultured bacterium
AGAGAAATCGCTTTTGGCTCTATAAAGTTTTCTCTCATTTTTCCATGATAATCTTCTACGATTCCTGCAGTCTGGACATAATGTTGGTGCAGGAATTTCATATTTTGTGCCGTTAAATACGGGTGAAATTTTATTGTAGAATTCTAGATCTTTATCTGTTATAGCAAATTCCTGTCCGCAGTCTGGACAGTTCTTTCGTTGAATTATATTTTCTCAAGCTTGCAAAGCTATAAATTCATAAACATCTCTATCCATCGTTTTTTGTATATATAAAAAAATTTTAATAATTATATAAAAAAAGGTATTAAAATCAATCAAAATATGGGGAAATATATAAAAAATTTTTGCTTGAAAATATTATTTTTTTACATATAATATTATTGCCAAATCTTATACATATTTTTTTATATACCGAGAAAGGCGGCTTGCTTTTTTCAATATTAAGCTTTTTTCGTGTATAAAAGTTTTGTATAAGGTTTGGCGACCCGAAAAGGTAAGTCGCCTTTTTTTTGCCTCAAAAAAATTATTAAGCAAAGTTTAAAGACGACTATCTTTGTTTTTTACTTAATAATTTTTTGAAAAATGAACAAACAATTTTTTCAGACAATCAAACATGGTTTGCTTATGTGAATTGTTGCACTGACCGTGGTTTGTGCAGGATTCTACATGTTTATCAAATGACGGAGTACTGTTAATCCATGACTTGCAGAACAATCACCAGCTGGTGGACTGTATGTTTGAGTATGAGAGACATTGACCGCTGCCAAACGAAATGTGCTGACAGATAAAGTAGTAAATGCCGGAATATTGAGAGTTAATTGTCGTAAACAGTCTCCAACTAAAGGTAGGTATTATGACTGCAACTGAAGTGATGTGTGAAGCACTTGAGTAGTTGATTTGGTGGGGATTTATTGTCCAAGTTGATATTATAGTGTATGATGATGAGGTCAGGTAAATGGCTCTCAAAGAATTAGACAGACTAATACGCGATGAATAAATTGTTGGTTTATATCTTCTGCTGATGGGATAGAAGAAGTGGAAGTAGTCTGTATAAAATTAAAATAGATATAGATATTTTATGGTAGAAATGTTAAAAAAATAGCTTGACTTTAGATGTAAAATAAACATATATAAGATACTCAAAATTTTGAAGGGAGTGAGGCTTTATGTTGTTCGCAGGTCAGATCAAGAATATGGTTTCTTTGGCTTTGGAAGGGACTGTGGGATCTTTAAATGAGTTTTTTGCTGGCCAAGACGAGGAGTTTCGGCTGCACTTAATCAGAAAGGTTCCGGAGATCATAAAGTTGTTAACTTCACAAAACAAAAAGTGGGTCAAGAGAACCCTCGGGTATCAACGTGTTCAGGATTTGATGACTTTGGGCTATTTTGATGAAGGGGCACAAGTCAATCCTGAGGATATATTTCCTTATTTAGTCTAAAGCAGTGTATCGCTGCAAAAAACCGCCGGGGTCAGCCCCGGCGGTTTTTCCTAGTTTTGTAAAATTTTCTTTATTTCAGCTACCAGACTTTGTGCTGGTATTGTAAATTCTTGCCTTTGCCAAAGGTCTTTTATCTTAATATTTCCACTGTTTATCTCATCTTCCCCTATAAAAATTCAAATTCTTGCATTTTTGCTGTCAGCATATTTAAACTGCTTATCAAGTTTAGCGTTATTATAATAGATTTCTGCACGGACTGCGTTTTGTCTAAGTTCATTGGCTAACTGGTTTTTGAGATCAAATCCTATGTTTCACATATTAAAAAATACAACATCTACCAGACTTTCTTTTTTGTTCAAGAAATTGTCTTCTTCCAAAACATATAAAATTCTAGAAAGTCAGATACTTCATCCAAAACCTCAATATTCATTTCATTTAAGATTATTTGCTTTCCTGATGAAGCTGACCAACTTATCATATCTGCCACCACTGCAGATGCTGCCGTAATCTTTGTGTCAATCTATAAAAGTTTCAAAGACCGTGCCGGAATAATATTCTAGACCTCTGACTATGAACGGATCAAAAACCACGTTTACTCAATTCTTTTTTAGGTTTTGGACTACATAACTCATTTGGTAAAGGAAGCTTTTGAGGTCAGAATCTTGTATGATTTCAATATTATTTATGATATCCGGAGTGATAAGATGAGCAATTAATCTTTCTTTTCACTCAAGGATTGTATTTAAGATAAAATCAAATTTCTCTTTTGGTAGTTTGTGATAATCATCAAAAAGGCCTAGAAGTTTATTTT
>CALFEN010000122.1 GCA_937950065.1 uncultured bacterium
ATGTAGAGGTATATGCATCTAGATTATGTGTATGATGAAAAAGTCTTTTATTTACTATAATAAAAGACATAACTCAAGATGTAAAATTGAAGAAGGAATTTGGTATTTTGACTAGTCTTTTTGAGACAGTCATCAAAAATCATCCTGATGATTGGGTAATTTTTGAAGCAGATACACATAAGATAAGATACTCAAAAGATAATTCCTTGTTAAGAGAAAACGAAAAATTGTGTTTTTGTAAATATTATCTTAATCTCACTACTGAATGCATAATGAGAGAGGTTTTGGCGAATTGAGAGTTTAAGAAAGAGGTTTTTGATGAGAAAAAGGATTTGTATAAAAAAATAGTGGCTTATTCTATTTCTGATAATGATTGAAATGTGAAATATATAGTAGTAAGCATAACCGATATAAAAGAAAGGAAAATTTCTGAACTAAAGCTCAAAAGAGCTTTGCAGGTTAGTGAATTGCTGATAAACGCAATTCCTCATCCAGCTTTTTTGATTGACCGTTCTAGAAGGATATTGGTTTCAAATAAAGCTTGAAACGAAGTAAAACTCAATAACAGTGAAATGTGTTATATGGCTCTGCATGATTGAAAATTTGTTTTGGGTACTGAAAGAAATGAACTAGAGGTTACAGATTGACTTTCATGTAATTTTTGCAAGGCTCAAGATGCGATGGATTCTTGAACTATGCAGACTACAGAACTTTCTTTTAAGGATAAACATCGAAAAGTTGTATGGATACCTGTTACGGATGATATATATCTGCATTATCTCATAGATATAACTGATAACAAAAAACAGCAATTAGAACTTGAAGATAAAATAAATCTTTTGAAATTATATTTTGCAAGACTTGCACATGATATCAAAGTCACCTTGTGATGAGTTACAGGATTTGCTGAGATGTTGGAAGGTAGTGTAATGGATATAGAAAAGGATACTAGATTTCAAAAAGAATACTTGAGTAGTATACTATGAGATACTGAAAAACTTAGGGAATATGTTGTTTTTTTATTAGAATATATAAAATCTTTTAATGAAGATGTCTGTACTATGAAATTTAGTGTTGAATCTCTAAAAATTCTTATTTTCAATATTCTCGCTCAAGTTGATTATGAGAAATCATGAGTTACATTAAAATTTGATAGATTTTCGTTTCCACAATTTGTTAAAGAATTTGAAAAGACGTTCAGACATATGGCTATAACACAATCTCTTGAGTTTGATATCGTTGTTGATGAAAATATCCC
>CALFEN010000123.1 GCA_937950065.1 uncultured bacterium
GCTCCAGCTACTCCTTGAGGGGCATGAAATTGACAATGATGAGAAAACGCTCCAGCTACTCCTTGAGGGGCATGAAATTGACAATGATGAGAAAACGCTCCAGCAGCTCCAGCATTTCCTACACAACCTAGAACAAATGCAGAAAGGTTAGCAGCACAAAATTATAACATTTTTATGAAAAATTGAAAATTATGTTATCATACTGCTGCTTGAGATAGAGAACTTTCAGCAGAACTTTTGAGAATGCCGCCTGAAGTTTTTGAAAAATTAAAACAAACTTCCGAAAAATTATATCTTTTATCTATAGCTGGAGAAGTGATGTCTAGCTATTTAAACAATGAAGCTAGATGAGCATGGCTTCCACAAGTTACCAAAAAAGATAAAAAATGTCTTGAGAAAGCAGCTAAAATAATTTCTACAGTGCAAAAAATGTTCCAAAACCCTACCGTTCTAAAAGAACAAGACGTGGATAATCTATTAACAGAAATATTTAATGATGACACTACAATTGACGCTCCAGGAAGTACAGTTTATGCAAAAGATGATTTCAAAAAAATATTAACTTCAAGTGATGATTTGCCTACAAAAAAATTAAGAGTTCTAGAATTCTTTAGACAATATTACAATGAACCTGGTATAATAAGTGAAAAACTGGAAGAAGAAATTTTGACAGGTGAAGTAGAAACAAAAAACGAAAAATGACAAACTATCATCAAAAAAAGATTTGTAGACGTAAATACTCTATTGGAAGACCAAAATGTATTAAAATATTTTGAAGAAACTGATTTTGATGTAGAATCAGAAACTTCTATTATGGGATCAGATTCCGGTAAAAAATTAGAATGAATTTTTTCAAAAACAGAAGCTCTTGATGCAAAACGTTTTGTAGAGTGATTGGAGAAAAGTATTAAAGATGGAGTAGATGAAAATACTTTATTAGAAACTTTTAAGAAAAAATTTCAAGGAGCTACAGGGAAAGTTAGTGATGCTTACATCGAACAGAAATTCAAAGAATATACTGCTTTGGTAAAGTCATGAAAAACTGATGCTGATACTACTAAAATGAAAGAAAATCTTAAAAAAGAATTATATGAAGATTTTGATAGTGCTACAGAATGGGTCATGTCTATAGTCAAAGAAATAAAGAAAGCCAAAAGAAAAATATGAGAAATGTCTGCTGAAGAAAAGAAAAAAGTAGTAGAGAACATGAGGAAAATATGAGAAAAATGATCAGATCAAGAACTTTTAAAGAAATTTATGTCTACTCAAAAGAAAGTCCGGACAGACAATGCATTAAGATCAGGTATGATAAAATGAGCTATAAATACTCATCCTGAATGGAGACAGCAAGACAAATTTATAGATATGTACGGTAGTGTAAAATGAGTCGGATTTTGGGAAATGTCTGACGAAAAAAGGATGGCTTATACAGAAGCACTTACACGGTGACTACTCGCTACAGCTATTACTGCTTGAGTTGGTGGTGCTGTAGTATGAGCTACAAGTTTTGGCTTGAGATTAGCAGGTGCAGCAGCTTTCATAGAATCTACTTCAAATGCAGCTATAATATGAAGAAGCGTTCTTTTCTGAATAGAATTTTATTGAGCAAGCCAATTTACAGCAAATATTATACAATGAAATAGTTTAACTAATTGATGGAATAATGTACATGAAATTGGAAAATCTGTATTACTTTTCTTGATTATGTGAGTTGGAGCTAAATATGGAGAATGATTCCTCAAAAAAGTATTTGGACAATGAGAAATAAGAGAATTTACTGCAGCAGCTATCAGTAGAGCGGCTGAATGATGACTATTGTGGGCAACTCCTAATTTGATAGAACAAATTATATTTAGAAACGATGTTGAACGGAGATGAGAAGATCTTGTACAGGCTTTGATGCTGACTATGGTTGTAATGCCTCTAACTCAAAAATGAACTAAATTTGTAGTAGAAAAACACAAATGAAGAGTTGAATTAAACGCTAGATTAAACTTATGAAAACTTGAATGAAGAAACTTCATAGAAACTACAGAAACAAAGATAAAAGACTGAACCTTTGACGAAGCTGCTTCTCTGACAGAATTTCAAAGAATTTATAAAGAAGCAAAAGGAAAAGAACCTACTCCTGAAATAGAAGGGAAATACAAAGAACTCGTTGAAGCTATCAAAGCCAATGATACAGCAAAAGTAGAAAAATTAAAATGAGAGTTTGATAATATTTTTGATTACAAAGAACCAAAGAAAACCAAGGAACAAATTTTGGAAGCAAAAAAATCCGGTAAAGAATTTGTGGATGGACTAGAAGAACGTATCAAAGCTGGGGAAGAAGAAACTGCTCTACTCGAAGAATTTAAAACTAAATACAAAGAATCTACAGGTAAGGAATTGCCTAAAAAACTTGAACACACATTTACAGAATATGTCAAAGCGGTTAAAAACGGATATGATGCTATGAAAATAGATAATAAGAAAGCTTTGGATAAAATTTTTAAATATAAAGAACCAAAAAGAAGCAAAGAACAATTTCTAGAAGCAAAAAAAGCTAATAAAACTTTTGTAAACAATATTGAAGAACTTGTTAAAAGATGAGAAACAAAAGAAGGATTGTTGGATCAATACAGAATTTCGTATAAAGATATCACCGGTAAAGAACTACCAAAAGAACTGGAAAATAAATTTACAGAATATATTGAAGCTATTGAAGCTTGAGATAATGCTAAAATGGAAAGCCTAAAGAAAGAATTAGAAAAACCTTTTGAGGATACAAGAAAAATCTGGTGGCGTAGAAGAAAAGAATTTAGAGCAGAGAAAGCTGAAAATATAAAAGAAGCTAAAAATTTCTTGGATGAATTGAATGAAGAAGTAAAACCATGAACAGTTATCGTTGATATGGAGATTCTAGTGACAGAATTTAAAACTAAATATGAAAGTGCTACCGGCAAAGAAATAACTCCTTGACTTGAAAAACTATTTAAACAATATGTAGATGAAATAAATAAATGAAAGACTACAGAAGCCGCTATAGATAAGGAAATTTTGAAAAGAGCCATATCATGAGAAACTAGAATAACAGATGAATTCAAGGGACAACTTGTAACATATATGCAAGAAATTGAAACTAAAATTAAAAATGGATCAGAAACAAGATCTTCAGAAGAATTAGCTCAAGACTTTGCTACAAAATTTAAAGAGATAACCTGACAAGACGCTAAAATTTTCCCTGATTTATTCAAATTATTTTTAGAAGACTTAAGAAATTGAAGAACAGTAGAAGCAGAAAAATTAAAAAATGATTTAGAAAAATCTTTTGATACATTAGAGATTGTAGAACCTAAAATTAGCTGGATAAATAAAATAACTAACAAATTTAAAGGATTTATTGAAAAAGGTAGAAATCTATTCCAGAAAATTAAAGAATTTATAAAAAGTTTGAGGACAAAGGCAATCGACGGAAGAAGGACAGATTTAGAAATTACAGAAAAAGGAATCCTTGATGTATACAAAGAAAATTATAAAGAAATATTCGGTAAAGATATGCCTTGAGAAAAAGTTACAGAACTCGAAGGTTTAGCAAAAGAATATGTAGAAAAAGTTAAAAGTGGAAAAGGAGAAGAAGCAGAGCAAGTCATCTATAAAATGGAAGAAGTACGAAAAGAATTCGAAAATTGACGAAAGCAATCTATGCTAGAGTCATTCTTGGAAGATTATAGACAAGAAACTTGAAAGGAATTTCCAAGTGAAGAGCTGCCAGAATTAAAAACGTTGATAGATGAATATGTAGAAGCTCAAAATACTTGAGATGCTGTTAGAGCAAAACAAATTTTGGATGAAATAAAACTATCGTGAAAAGAGATAATAGAATTAAGTGAACCTATTTTTGACGAAATACAATCTTGAGAATATATAAATCAGGAATTCAAGGACTTATTTG